>CAJJLI010000050.1 GCA_905192625.1 uncultured Clostridium sp.
GTCGTTTGACAATACGTTCGATGAAGCAGGAGAAATATACCACAACATGTGATGGACACTTTGGATTGGCTACAAAGTATTACTGCCATTTTACTTCTCCGATTCGTAGATATCCTGACTTACAAATCCACCGAATCATTAAGGAAAATTTAAGAGGTGGGTTGCGTGAAAAACGTATCCAACATTATGATCGAATATTATCTGAAATTGCAAGACAATCGAGCTTGACAGAGCGTCGTGCAGATGAGGCGGAACGTGAAGTTGAAAAACTAAAGAAGGTTCAGTATATGAGCAAATTCATTGGTGAAATCTTTGAAGGTGTTGTTTCGGGAGTTACATCCTGGGGAATGTATGTTGAGTTGCCAAATACAGTAGAAGGTATGGTGCGTATGGCAGATCTACATGATGATTACTATATCTATGATGAAAGTAGGTATATGTTAATTGGTGAACATACGAAACATACGTATAAACTTGGTCAAAAAATCAAAGTTCAGTTAGTAGATACAAGTAAATTATTAAGGACTATTGATTTTATTCCTGTTATGGAAGAAGACGAGGATGAGATAAAGGCTTAGACAAGCAAATTATAGTTTAGTAAAGCAAAAAATAATAAGCGAGGGGGATAGGACAATGGCTGAAAATGTAAAGTTAATAGCTAATAATAAAAAAGCCAGATTCGACTATTTCATAGAAGATACGTATGAAGCAGGATTAGTGCTTCATGGTACTGAAGTAAAATCACTTCGTATGGGAAAATGTAGTGTCAAAGAAGCGTTTGTACGAATTGAAAATGGAGAGGTTTATATTTATAATATGCATATAAGCCCTTACGAAAAGGGAAATATATTTAATAAAGATCCTCTTAGAGTGAAAAAACTTTTACTTCATCGCTACCAAATCAACAAGATTGTTGGACAGTTGCAACAAAAAGGCTATACTTTGGTACCTTTGACTGTTTATTTAAAAGGGAGTCTTGTTAAAATGGAGATAGGATTAGCAAGAGGTAAGAAACTTTATGATAAACGACAGGATATTGCAAAGAAGGATCAGAAGAGGGAAGCAGAAAAAGAATTCAAGATAAAGAACCTTTAAAAGGCGAAGGCTTTTTCTGCCCGAAAAAGAATTTAAGATTAAGAATCTGTAAAGGCGAAGGCTTTTTCTGTTCGGAAAGAATTTAAGATCAAGAACCTCTATGGTAATGAATTTTACTGCTTTGGTATATGAGTTACTCTTGATAAAGTTTTAAATAAAAATACTTGTTTCATGGTTCATATGAGAAAGGGGTAGGGATGACAAATCATTCTAAAAAAATCTATGTAATTGGACATAAAAATCCAGATACCGACTCCATTTGCTCAGCGATTGCATATGCTAATTTGAAAACAAAGATAACAGGGCAAGAGCATGTGGCACGAAGAGCAGGACAAATCAATGCGGAAACACAATTTGTTCTTAGTAGATTTAACGTAGCAGTTCCTGAGTATATTGAAGATGTAGGAACTCAAGTGAAAGATATTGAAATTCGAGAAACTGCAGGCGTTGGTAAGCACATTTCTTTAAAAAAAGCATGGACATTAATGCGTGAGCAAAAGGTAGTTACATTACCGATTACGGAAAATAATAAATTAGTAGGGATTATAACGATTGGTGACATAACTACTTCTTATATGGAAGTGTATGATAGCAAAATTTTATCTGAAGCTAAAACCTCCTATGCAAATATTCTAGAAACCTTGGATGCTAAAATGATTGTCGGGGATGAAAATGCAACATTTCAACAAGGAAAAGTGTTGATTGCTGCAGCGAATCCTGATTTGATGGAGAACTATATAAATGAACATGACCTAGTAATTTTAGGTAACCGATATGAGTCACAACTTTGTGCAATTGAGATGAAAGCAGGTTGTATCATCGTATGTGAAGGTGCAAAAGTTTCCATGACAATTAAAAAATTAGCAGAGGATAAAGGGTGTACGATTATTAGTACACCACATGATACGTATACGGTTGCTAGGTTAATTAACCAAAGTATGCCAATTGAGCATTTTATGATCCGTGATAACTTAATTACTTTCCGCACCGATGCTTTTATTGATGAAATTAAGACAGTAATGGCAAAGCAAAGAAATCGTGATTTCCCGATCCTTGATAGCAAAGGAAATTACCGAGGAATGATATCAAGACGTAACTTACTTAATATGCAAAGAAAACAAGTTATTCTTGTTGATCATAATGAAAAAGCTCAGGCAGTGGATGGTATTGATGACGCTGAGATCTTAGAAATTATAGATCATCATCGTTTGGGTACAATAGAGACAATGAAACCTGTATTTTTTAGAAATATGCCTCTAGGATGTACATCTACAATTATCTATATGATGTATAAAGAAAACGGAGTTGAAATCGATAAAACAATTGCGGGATTGTTATGTTCAGCGATATTATCAGACACTCTAATGTACCGTTCTCCAACGTGTACAGCGATTGATAAAGCTGCAGCAGATGAATTGGCAAAAATAGCTGGAATCGAAGTTGAAAAATATGCATCTGAGATGTTTGAAGCTGGAAGTAATTTAAAAACAATGACAGCAGAAGAAATATTTTATCAAGATTTCAAACGATTTTCTGCTGGAGATATTACCTTTGGTGTTGGGCAGATCAATTCTTTAAATGAACTTGAACTTCTTGACATTAAAACAAGACTTTTACCACATTTGGAAAAAGCGTTGCATGAGCATGGTGTTGATATGATTTTCTTTATGCTAACGAATATCATTAACGAATCAACAGAATTAATATATACTGGAAATAATGCAAAAGAGCTGATTGAGAATGCCTTCCAAGCAAAGGAAATAGAGCATTCGATTACTTTGCAAGGAGTTGTATCGCGAAAGAAGCAGTTAATTCCAGGAATTGTAGCTTCCTTACAAGAGTAAATTGTAATAAAATTCAAATAAGAGAGTTAAAAGGATCCATGCCTTTTAGCTCTTTTTTATTTATTTATCTATTATTTGTTATCGGAAAGAGATGTTATAAACTAACTAAAAAATAGGATTGACAAATAATGGTAAATGAGATATAACATATTTAAACAATATAAAATCCTAGAGATGACGAGGATACCATCCCCCAATCAATAGTAAAATAATGATTCGTTTATTTTATTTATGTTAAACTTCTTAAGTGTTTCCAATGTAGAGGAATTTTCTCTAATTAGACGAAAGAGAAAATATAGTACATATATTATTAATGGTTGGGGAGGTGAAATACAGATGGCACAGAACAAGAATGTGAAAACAGGTGCTACTGCAAAGTCTAGCGCTAGTAAAACAACTAGCAAAGCTGGTGCTTCAGCAAGCAACAAAACATCAAAAGGCGGAGCTAATAAATCAGGAAAACGCTAAGATGTGAATGGTAATCGCCAAAATTAGAATTTGTTAAAAACTATGAAAATGGAATGAAATTTTATCGCAAAATATTGTTTCAAGATACGTGATGAAACAGTGTTTTGCGATATTTCTTTCATTCTTTTTTTATGTTTTCTATAGAATAGAAGTATGGGGATTTATTCAATTATTATTGTATAGAAGCAAAGATGGTTTATTTTAGCAATATTTTTGTAGTTTTTAACCAGTTTCTATGTTAAATTGGTGTATAATAGTTTAGAGAGCTGTAAATTGAACTACTTTTAAAACATGGAGGTAGCGGTGGAGTATCAATTTCAATTCAATAAAAATACAGAAATAGTTACTGAAATAACAACAAAAGCAATTGGATACGCAATCCAGATGTTAAAAAGAGATATGGACGCGGTATTTATGAATACGGATGAACATGGTGGAAGGATTTACTTAGTGCAGGAAATGATGGAGGAAGAGTCCTACAATCTTATCATTCATGAAGATGAAATTATATTAAAGGCACAAGATGAACTTGGATTTATCTATGGGATAATACACCTTAGTAATCGGTATTTAGGAATTCAACCGTTCTGGTTTTGGAATGATCAGGAGTTTGAAAAAGTAAAAGAAGTTTACATTAAATGTAATGAATACATATCAAAGAAGAATTATGTAAAATACAGAGGATGGTTTATCAATGATGAAGTACTGATTCATACATGGGACGCAAATCAAACAAAAGAAGCACCTTGGGAGATGGCGTTTGAAGCGTTGTTACGTTGTGGCGGAAATATGGTGATTCCTGGTACAGATAAAAACTCAAAGATATATGCAAAAGTAGCGTCTGGTATGGGACTTTGGATTACGCACCACCACGCTGAACCATTAGGGGCTGAAATGTTTGCAAGAGCATTTCCAGATAAGAATCCATCCTATGCGGAATATCCAGAACTATTTCAAACATTATGGCTGGATGCGATTCACAGTCAAAAAGATGAAAAAGTTATATGGAATCTTGGATTTCGTGGGCAAGGAGATTGTCCATTTTGGGAAAGTGATAAAAGATATGATAGCGACGAAGCTAGGGGAGCTTTGATCTCAAAACTTATTCGTCTACAATATGATTTATTACATGAAGAATTAGAGAATCCTGTATGTTGTACGAATTTATACGGTGAAGTGATGGAGCTATATCAAAAGGGATATTTACAATTACCAGAAGATGTAATATACATATGGGCAGATAATGGTTATGGGAAAATGGTTACAAGAAGACAAGGAAATCACAATCCTCGTATTCGGGCATTGCCAGAAGAAGACACAAGTCATGGACTTCATGGAGCTTACTACCATGCCTCCTTTTATGATCTTCAAGCAGCAAATCATATCACGATGCAACCAAATTCCTTGGAGTTTATAAGCAAAGAGCTAAAAGAAATATTTAAATATGGCAAAGAATATTTAATTGTGAATTGTTCCAATGTGAAACCACATGTGTTTCAACTAGAAGCAATAGCAAAGTTGTGGAGCAGTGGGGATCTTGGCGTTGATGATTTTAAAATAAACTATGTATCGAAGTATTTTAGTATGAGCAAAGAGGAAAAACTCACTTTAGATATCGCTAATCTGTTTACGGATTATGCAAAGGCAACCATTGCTTTTGGTGAACATGAGGATGAGCATGCAGGAGAACAATTTACAAATTACATAACAAGGGATTTTATAACGCAGTGGATCCGGGGGGATTTCATTTCATCCGTAAAAGGACTTCATTGGGCTACTGGTAATATTGAGTTTAGTAAACAAGTGGGTTGGTATAAAGAAAAGTGTGAAGAGGGATATCAATCATTTCATGAATTATATGAAAGGTGTTTTAAAGTGAGTGAAGCCTTACAAGGGAGACAAAAACAACTGTTTCAAGATTCGATTTTTCTTCAAATCCAAATTATGCACTCTTGTATGCAAGGGGCTGTTGCATTTTGCAAGGCTTACGAAGGATTTTTGGCGGAGAATTATATACAGTCTTTTTATTACTCTGGTTCCTCCCGTGAATGTTATGAAAATGCGGTTAATGCGATGTGCTTGGCAGAACATGATAAATGGGAAGGTTTTTATAAAAACGAGTGTCTTACGGATATTAAGTTTACAGCTTATCTGCTTGGGACATTGATGCGGTATATTCGTATTATCGGGGATGGACCACACTTTTACAAGTGGCAACGTGAATATCTGTATAAAGTAGAAGATAAACGAGTGGTGCTTCTTACGAATATGGAGAATCATCTTACCGATGATGAATTTTATCAACTTATTAAACTGAGCGTTCCATTTGAGTAATCTGTGATAGATTTGGAATGGCACTTGAAAAGGATTAGTATCTAACTTTATAAGGTGACTGCAATTGCTGATTTCGTATAATAAAAAGGGATTGTTGTAGCTGCAACAATCCCTTTTACAATGTCTATACCCAACCTCGAAACTCTAAAATGGATTGTTTTCCAGGTTTTGCTTCGGATTGTATTGTTTGATTTCTCCATACTCTAGGAGTGACTTCCATAGTTTTTAAAAAACATCGATTAAAACTTGATATCGAATGGAAGCCAACTTGTTCAGAAATGGATAGGATGGAATCTTCTGTACTTCTTAGTAGAACACAAGCTCTCGCAATACGAGTGTTCATAATAAATTCAAGGGGACTTACCCCCATAATAGAGTGAAAAACTCTTCGAAAGTGCGTTACGCTTAGGTGACATAAATTTGCTAAGTGATCAATTGTGAATTGTTGCATGTAGTTTGTATTTATAAAATCAAGTGCTGGTGTAATAACAAGTGCATTGTCTGATGAGGAATCTATACTTGTATTAAGTTCATCTGCATTTTGAATACGTATAAATTCAATATATAAAGATAAGAGTAAACCTTTAACACTTGTTTGATAATTTGTTTTTTGCTGTTCTAATTCATCAATAATTGAAGTAACTAAATAATGAATCTTTGGATAATCTTCTTTGTTCATAAAATAAGGAAGCGAATGATTGGGTTTGATCTCAATCTCTATTCCATGCATGGAATTGTGAAAAAAGTCACGGAATAATTCGACGGGATCAACAAAGATATATGACCATAAGCTTTGCTCCCCTTTATGACTGTATGTAGTATGAGGTAAGTTTTTAGGAATGCAAGAGATATCGCCTGCTTTAAAACTTACCGGTACACCTTCAAACTCCATTACACCACTTTCGGAATGACAAATTCCAATTTCAAGGCAGTTATGAAAGTGTAAACGGCCACTTTTGATATCGGAAATCCTCCAACGATCTCCATGCAAAAGCAATACTGGAAAATGTATTGGAAGGTGGTATTGACGGTACTCCACTATGCTTTTTGTTGGTTTTGCCATATTTACCATCCTTTCTGTTTTGATTTTGTGCATATTATATAGTACCATTATATAGAAACTAAAGACGAATTTCAACCATTGAATTTGCAAATGTATTTTAATATATTGTGTAAAATGTAGTTTTATACAGGAGAAAGCTATAAAAAACATACAATTCAACGATTTGTTATGAAAAATTTTGGAAGAATGAAGAAAATAAATAGTCGTTTTTACTCAGTTTATTTTCTATAATAGTTAGAAGTGATTTGAAAAAATGTGTATTATGTTTGTAACACATTAAGAAAAAACAACTTTACAGGACAATTTAGACAAATGAAATAGCAGAGCAGAAAGAAAGGGAGAGTTGCATGATGAAAGAAGAAAAAGTATCCATAAAACCCAAAAAACCTATGCTGAAAGCTAAAAATGGCAGTGATACATTGACGCAGATGCCTTCTTTTAGGAAAAAAGGATTTATGTATTACATAAAAAGAGATTGGCAACTATATTTACTACTTTTGATTCCGATTATGTGTGTTATTGTTTTTAAATATTCTGCATATCCTGGACTTCGAATGGCATTTATGAATTATAAACCAGCCAAAGGATATGATGGAAGTGAGTGGGTTGGTTTTGAAACGTTTCGTAAAGTATTTACGGATGCGGATTTCTTAAAGGCATTAAAAAATTCTTTGACCTTTAACTTTTTAGACTTATTAGTAGGATTTCCAATGCCTATCATATTAGCTTTGTTGCTAAATGAATTGCGTTATCCAAAATTTAAGAAAGTAACACAGACTGTTTTATATTTACCACACTTTTTATCATGGGTAATTGTTGCGAGTGTAGCTTTTACATTATTTAAACCAGAAACTGGACTTGTTAATATATTGCTTCAAAAAATGGATGTAATAGAAAAGGGGATTCCATTCCTTACGGAAAAATGGCATTGGGCAGTGAGTTATTTGCTTATTGGTGTTTGGCAAACCATGGGATGGGGGACAATTATTTATCTAGCAGCGATTACGAGTATTAGTAGTGAATTGTATGAAGCAGCTACAGTGGATGGTGCTAATCGTTGGCAAAAAATGAAGAGCATCACATTGCCAGGGATCAAAGGAACTACAATTACCTTATTGATTATGAACTTAGGTAGAATAATGGGAAGTAATTTTGAGCGTCTAAATGCTTTTGATAATGTGGGTGTTAAAGATTTTCAATATCAGTTGGCGGTTTATGTATATGAAAAAGGTCTTAGTGGTGGTAACTTTAGTCGTGCAACAGCCGTAGGACTTTTTCAATCACTTGTTGGGTTGGCATTGGTTATATTTGCAGATAAAATTGCAAAAACCCTTGGCGAAGATGGATTAATTTAAAGGAGGGGTTTTTATGAGTTTAGCAAATCATGAAGTACTAAATGATGAAAGTAGTCGCGCACCTTCTCGTGGGGTTAGTAAGATTAAGATTAGCGATATAATTATTATGTTAATTATTGTAATTCTTTGTTCCACTTGTATTATTCCATTTATACATATTGCAGCGAAGTCTGTAAGTAGTAATACTGAAGTATTATCCAAAAATGTATATTTGTTTCCGAAGGGATTTAATTTAGAAGCGTATAAAGCAATCTTTCGTGATGGACAATTAACACATGCTATGTTATATACGATTTTTGTTACTGGTATTTTTACCGTACTTGGTATGGTGGTTACGATATGTGCAGCATATCCATTAACCAAAAAGAGATTAAAAGGACGTAATTTTTTCTCCTTTATCTTGCTTTTTACGATGTATTTTAGTGCAGGATTAATTCCAGAATATTTGCTTATGAAGGATTTAAACTTACTCAATACTATGTGGGTTTTGATTTTACCGTTGATATTTTCTCCTTATAATATGTTGATTATGAAGAGCTTTTTGCAAGCAAATATACCAGATAGTTTAGAGGAATCAGCATTTATTGATGGAGCAAGCAATTTTCAAATTTTAATTAAGATAGTGCTTCCATTGTCAAAAGCAATCATAGCAACCTTATCGTTATTCTATGCAGTTGGTCGTTGGAATGCATATGCGGACACGAAGTATTACATAACAAAGAAATCGTTGCAACACATTCAGTATTTATTAAGTAATATGATTTTATCTTCTTCAGAACCGGTAAGTATAGCAGAAGGTGCTCAGGTTGTTAGTACCCCAGAAGTTTTACAGGCTGCGGCGATCATGTTTGTAACCTTACCAATTATTTGTCTTTACCCGTTTGCTCAAAAGTATTTTGTAAAAGGTACGATGATTGGAGCAGTAAAGGGTTAATGGGTTAGTTATTTCTTGTATAACAAGAATTACTATATGTACCCCTGCAACAGCCCCCCCGATACACCCAAAGATGAACGGTCTTTTGGCTGGAA
>CAJJLI010000051.1 GCA_905192625.1 uncultured Clostridium sp.
AAGCAAAATGCGCCTGCGCGACACAAAGCCGCACAAGCGCACGAAAAGATATTACAGGAACCAATCTAGCTATGTTATTTGCTACTTCATCAATACCATTTACACGATTGTAAACATAATAAACTTGGCCCCCACGAGCAAGTTCTCGATTGATTGCTTCCCGAATGATTTCATCGTTGTGCTCAAGGACATAAGTCTGTATAGGCAAACGATCCACTGGAGGCTCTTCTAATACGCTCATATCACGTATGCCGACTAAACTCATATGAAGTGTTCTTGGAATTGGAGTTGCAGTTAGTGTTAATACGTCGATGTCACCTTTAATTTGTTTTATCTTTTCTTTATGAGTTACACCAAAACGTTGTTCCTCATCGACAATTAGCAAACCTAAATTTTTAAACTGTACATCTTTTGAAAGTACACGATGGGTTCCAATTAAAATATCCAATTGTCCTTTTTTTGCACGTTCAATTGTCTTCTTTTGTTCGGTAGCTGTTTTAAATCGAGATAACATATCAATGCTAATTGGAAAGTCCATCATACGCTGTGTAAACGTATTGTAATGCTGTTGGGCTAAAATTGTGGTTGGCACTAAGATTACAACTTGTTTTCCATCAGAAACCGCTTTAAATGCTGCTCTGATCGCAATCTCTGTCTTACCATAACCAACATCTCCACAGACCAATCGATCCATAATACGTTTACTTTCCATATCGCGCTTCGTATCTTCAATTGCTCTTAACTGATCTTCCGTTTCCTCATAAGGAAACATTTCTTCAAATTCTTTTTGCCAAACGGTATCCTGGCAGAATTGGTGTCCTTCTTTTGCCTGCCTTGTAGCATATAATTTTACAAGCTCTTCTGCAACATCTTTAACGGCACCTTTTACCCTTGCCTTGGTATTTTTCCATTCAACTGAATTTAATTTATTTAATTTTGGTTTTCTTGACTCAGCACTTGCATATTTTTGTATCACATCTAGGCCTGTTGCAAGTATATACAACACGCCTCCGCCGCCATACTCTATTTTAATATAATCCTTACTTACCTTATCAACCTCTATTTTTTCTATCCCCCGATAGATTCCAAGGCCATGGTTTTCATGGACTACATAATCTCCTATGTTCAAATCCGAAAAGCTTTGTATTTGCTTTCCCTCATAATTTGATTTTTTCTTCTTTCTTTTTTTCTCTGCTCCAAAAATATCACTTTCAGAGATAATAACAAATTTAATTAGTGGATATTCAAAGCCCTTGTGAAGGTTTCCATAAGTAACTAATATTTCACTTTTTTGAACCTCTCGATTTAAATCCTCCGCATAAAATGCAGCTAATTCATATTCTCGTAAGTCCTCTGCCAATCTAGCAGCTCTAGTTCTTGAACTGGTTAGTAAAATCACCCGATAACCGTTCTTCTTCCAATCTTTTAAATCTTTTACTAAAATCTCAAAATTATTGTTATAAGGATTTACTGATTTAACGGATATGTCATACTTCTTCTTAATGGATAACTGTGTTATTTTATGATCCATCGTACTAATTAATACTGCATTTTTGCGACTCAAATTTGCAAGTATTGTTTTGTAATCATAGATAACATCCATTTGACTTGGAAGAATATATCCTTTTTCAATACGGCTAACCATGCTTTCACGAAACTCGGTAGAAACAGCCTCACCTTTTTCCACCAAACGGCTTGGTTCATCTAAAAATACAATTGAATTCTCGTCTGTAAAATAATCAAAGAAGCTACTAGTCTCTTCATAAAAAAACTTAATATAACTTTCTAATCCTACCGATCCTTGTAGGCATTCCAGGTTTTCTTTAAATTCCGCTATGATTTTTTGAATTCTTGCAGACTCTTCCGTCTTCATTTCTAAGCGTAATTTCTTAACATATTCTTCTTGTTCTTTATCAATCTTTTTAAGACCAAGCTTCATTTCCTCTGGCTCTAATATAATCTCTGCCGCTGGAAATATTGTAACTGTATTCACTCGTTCTATGGAACGCTGACTACTAACATCAAACGTACGTATGGAATCAATTTCATCTCCCCATAGTTCAATACGATAAGGGACTTCTTCTGTAAGTGGGAAAATATCAATAATACCGCCTCGTATCGCAAACTCACCCGGGTTTTCTACTTGGCCTTGTCTTTCATATCCAATATGAATTAACTTTTCTGATAAGTCAGATAAATTAAGCGTATTTTCTTCATGTATTTGAATTACCCTTTGAGATATAAAATCCAGTGGTAATAATTTATCCATTCCACTATCAAATGTAGCAATTACAGTAATTGGTTTCCGTTCAATTATCCTTTTTACTATTTTTAAACGTTCTCGGACAATTGCATTTCCATGGATATCCGCGCTATAAAATATAATATCTTTGGCAGGATAAAGCATTACATTCTTATCGTATAATTTATAGTCTTCATAAATTTCCTTCGCTTTTAAGTCATTGTACGTAACAATCAATTTAAAAGGATAATCATATGATAACGCTGAGATAAAATTACACTTTTGTGAGTCAATACAGCCAGTTACCTGTAGTGGAAATTGATGAAGCGATATACTATCCTTTATGTCATTAAATTCCTTGTAGCCGTAAAGAGGTTCCGTAAAAACGTTCACAATTAGCCCTCCTTTTTATTATAAAGATTCATTGCTTCCTCAATCCCTTTCGTGATAATCGTATCACAGGCTTTCGAGGTTTTCATTAATGCTTCTCTTATTTTCTCCTCATCTTCTTTTGGAAATCTTGACAATACATAATCCGCCAAATCCCAATCTTTAGGTTTATCTCCTACTCCAACTTTTATTCGCATAAACTCATCTGTTCCAAGATGTTGAATGATATTCTTAATACCATTGTGCCCTCCAGCACTTCCTTTTTTTCGAATGCGAAGTTGACCAACATCTAAACTGATATCATCATATATAACGATAATTTCATGGTTCGTTACTTTATAAAAGTCGAGAAGTTCTCTGACACTTTCCCCGCTTAAATTCATATAAGTCTGTGGCTGCGCTAGTAAAACGCGCTCCGACCCAATGATTCCTTTGCCACAAATTGCTTTATGTTTTTTCATATCCATTGAAATGTGATGGTCATCCGCAATTCTTGTTATCGCATCGAATCCAATATTATGTCGGGTTGCTTCATATTCTCTGGATGGATTACCTAGTCCAATAATAATATACATAAAAACCTCTTTTCCACAACTTTGGCCGCACATATGCAATACGTCTCCATATTACATACCTGCGGCTGTTTATTTACATTATAAGTCAATTTTAGTATAATTGCAATCTATTCATGATTTACAACGTTCGTGCTTGTTTTCGCATTTCTGTAAATATTACCAGCTTGTAGTGTAATACCCTTTGCTTCAAATAATTCATCTACGGTAACTAATTGATATCCCATTTCAACTAGTTTTGGAATTACTACTTCCATTGCATCAGCAGTACTTGAATACAAGTCATGCATAAGCACAATATCTCCATCTTGAACAACATCTAATATATTTTTTATGACTTTATCTTTATCCCTACTTTTCCAATCCTCAGGATCCACTGACCAAGCGATCATTGGTACATCAACCGTTTTATTTACCAAGTCATTTTTCGCTCCATAAGGTGGTCTTAGAACTGCTTTTTCAATTGGTGCATATTTTGTAATATTTTCATTGGAATGTTCTACTTCATAGCGAATTCCCTTCGCGTCTAATTTCGTTAAATCTTTATGACTAAATGTGTGATTACCAATTTGACATCCTAAGTTATAAGCCTTTTTTACGGTTTCACCATACTCATCCATTCGATTTCCCATTACAAAGAATGTTGCTTTGGCGCCGTTGGCTTCTAATGTCTCTAGTATACGGTTTGTTACTGGTGGATACGGGCCATCATCAAAGGTCAACGCAATCATTTTGTTTTTTGTAGTAACATTGTTCCCCATAGTAGCACTAGAATCATCCGAACCGTCCTCTGGTGTTCCAGTTATATTGTCGTCTCCATCATCATTCGGTGTTGTAGATGGAGTAATTTGAGGAGTAACTTCTGGTGTCACTTCTGGAGTTGTGGTAGGAGTTATAACATTGTCTTCTTGCTCCTTATCTTCCTCCAAATCATGTTCACTTTCTATATCTTCTCCTGTGATTGATCCCGGCTTATTATTGTCGTTATCATTATTCAAATTCGCATTCTTCTTTAGTAATCCACACCCTGTTGCGATAATTACAATTACCGCTAATAATGCAATAATTATACACGTAACTTGCAATCCCCTACTAGAAGAATTTCTTCTACGCTTTCTGTAATACCTATTCATTATAAAATCCTTCCTATTTGTTACCAATACCTATCCCTACTTATGTTTGCAAGCAATTGCTTATAGACTAGGATAATACAAAATTCAACAGTTTTCAAGCAATTTAAACAAAAATTAAGAAAGAATTTTGTACAAGGTCTACATAAGCAGGAATATATTGTATTGGCCTCCAGATTTATCATAAATATCTAATTTAAGGTCTGCTAAAACAAGAAAAAAACAGACTGCATTGATAGCAGTCTGCTCTAGGAATGATTTTTTTAAACAGGTGTTTTTTTACAGTTTACTCTAAATTATTATCCTCAATAGCAGCAATCTCATATCTTTCTAATATGATTTTCTGGATTTTATCTCTCGTCTCAGAGTTGATTGGATGAGCAATATCTCTATACTCTCCATCGCCAGCTTTTCTACTAGGCATAGCAATAAATAATCCCTTCTCACCTTCAATAACCTTAATATCATGAACTACAAATTCGTTATCAAGTGTTATTGAAACTACTGCCTTCATTTTTCCCTCTTTACTTACCTTGCGCACTCTAACATCTGTAATTTGCATTTTGTATCCCCCTTCGTAACACTATTCTTTTGTCAATTTAAGTTAGAAACGTCATGTTACTAATACGGTCATTTTTTTCAATGACAATCTTAACATTCCCTTCTACCCCCACATGAGATGTATTTGCCATAATTGTATCACAGCTTTCCACAATACAATTCTCGATGTAAGTATTGTCACCAATATGTACGTCATTTAGAATAATTGAGTTCTTAATAGTACAATGGTTTCCTACATATACATTTTTAAATAGTATAGAATTTTCCACTGTACCGTTGATGATACATCCACTTGAAACCAAACTATTTTTTACCTCTGCTCCGATATTGTACTTAGCAGGTGGCAAATCATCAATTTTGGAATACACTTCTGGATACTGTTTAAAAAAATAATTCCTAATTTCTTTATTTAAAAAATCCATATTGGTCTGATAATAAGCATTTACGCTTGCGATGTTTCTCCAATATTCTCTCATCTCATAAGCGTAAATTCGTTTTCTATCTTTGTATTTTAATATAATATCATGAACAAAATCATATTTATTATCCTTTGAGGCTTCTTCAAGTAATTCAATTAATAGCCTTCTGCGCATTACATAAATCCCTGTTGACACTAATGAGGAGTTCGAATCCAATGGTTTTTCATCAAATTCTGTAATCCTTGCCTCTTCATTTAAAGTGACAAACCCAAATCTTCTTGGATTTTCAAGTATGTCCAAAGTTTTTGTAACGATAGTGATATCAGCATTCTTTTTAATATGGTACTCAATTACTTGATTAAAATCTAACTTGTACACACCATCACCGGATGCAATCACTACGTAAGGTTCATGAGTACTTTTTAAAAAATTGATATTTTGAAATATAGCATCTGCAGTCCCACGATACCAAAAACCATTGTCCATGGTTATTGTTGGGGCAAATATATACAAACCACCTTGCTTTCTTCCAAAATCCCACCATTTTGAAGAACTAAGATGTTCGTTTAAAATTCTTGAATTAAATTGTGTAATTACAGCAACCTTATGAATGTGAGAGTTTGACATACTACTTAACGCAAAATCTATACTACGATAACTACCTGCAATCGGCATCGCTGCAATCGCTCTTTTGTTAGATAACTCACGCATTCGCTCATTATTGCCGCCTGCTAATACAATCCCAATTGCTTTCACCTTACAATACCTACCTTTATCAAACATTCTCCGCTCTTTAAAAAACAATTATCATAATCCTCTACAATTGTTCCACCTGATATCGCAGTGTTCTTTCCAATCTTTATGTTGTTAGGTATGACTGTATTTTCTCCAATTGTGACAAGTCCATCCATATAAATATTTGGATACTTTGTATTCTTATGTTCCTCACCAATGCCAATTTCGCATCTATCACCAATATGGCAATCCTCAGCGATGATTGCTTTGTTTACAATTGTATCTTTTCCTATAATGGTAGATTTCATGATAATGGAATCGTATACTTTAGCTCCTTCTTCAATTATCACATCAGCACCTAGTACTGAATTATGTACTTCACCCAATATCTCACTACCTTCTCCAATAATGCAGTGCTCTATAACCGCATCTTTCGAGATAAATTGTGGTGGTATCATATCACTTTTCGTATAAATTTTCCAAAAATTTTCATAGAGATCAAACATAGGTGCCATATCAATCAACTCCATATTCGATTCCCAATATGAAGTCAGTGTCCCCACGTCTTTCCAATAACCATGATACTCATAGGCATAGACATCTTTACCTTGGTTATGGCAGTAAGGGATAATATGTTTTCCAAAATCGCAGGACTCTTGATTTGATAACTTGAGCAATGCATCTCTTAGCACATCCCATGAAAAAATATAAATTCCCATGGATGCTAAATTACTTCTTGGATTCTTTGGTTTTTCTTCAAAATCCAATACTTTCTTTTGTTCATCCGCGATAACAATTCCAAAACGACTAGCTTCTTCTACAGGCACCGGAATTGTTGCCAATGTTATATCCGCATGATTTGATTTATGAAACTCTAACATTGCTTCATAATCCATTTTGTAAATATGGTCTCCGCCAAGAATCAGCACGTATTTTGGATTGTAGTACTCCATATACTTTAAATTTTGATAAATAGCATTTGCTGTTCCTGTGTACCATTCAGCATTGGTGCTTTTCTCATAAGGTGGGAGAATGGAAACACCACCTACGTTGCGGTCCAAATCCCAAGGTATCCCTATTCCTATGTGAGTGTTCAGTAATAACGGTTGATATTGAGTTAGTACCCCAACCGTATCAATACCAGAATTGATGCAATTACTTAGTGGAAAATCTATAATACGGTACTTCCCTCCAAACGCTACTGCTGGTTTTGCAATATTAGAAGTTAATACTCCAAGTCTAGATCCTTGTCCACCTGCTAAAAGCATTGCAATCATCTCTTTTCGTACCACGCAATCACCTCTTGCTGCTTAATATTATACATTATACCATTATATGTTAAATATGTGAATATATTTACTAACAAAATTATTTTTTCTCAAAATCTTTTGTCTATTTTTTTGTGTTTTTTCATTTTTTTTGATAATCTTGCTCTATTTCATGCTGTTTTTCACAAAATTCGACCTTATTATTTATAATTTTACAAAATAATATATAAATTAGAATTGTACCCATTTTATACCATGCTTCATATAATAGTACTTAGTTCTATGTTTTTCGTTTTCCTACATATTTCTAGTCGATTCATATGTTATTGTAATTTTGATAAAAACGGTTATAATAGCAAGTAGAAAACGGTCATATAATAACGTGTACTGTTATATATTTCGTTAACACTTTTTTAAATTTATAAAAATAAACAGAATAGGATGTGCTCCCATGTATAAAATTAATTTTAATCAACCAGTTCATATTCATTTTATTGGAATTGGTGGGATTAGTATGAGTGGACTTGCTGAGCTTTTACATACCAAAGGTTTTATTGTAAGTGGCTCCGATGCTAAAAATAGTAAAATTACAAATCATCTAAGTAATCTTGGTATACAAATTTCTTATGGCCAACGCGCTTCTAATATTACGGACGATATTGATGTTGCAGTATTTACTGCCGCTGTTAAGGCAGATAACCCAGAATATCAAGCAGTTCTAGAACATAATATACCTCTTCTTGATCGTGCTGAATTGTTAGGTCAAATTATGACGCATTATAAAGATGCCATTGGTATTTCAGGAACCCATGGCAAAACAACTACAACATCCATGATTTCATTAATGTTAATTGAAGGCGATTATGACCCAACCGTATCCGTTGGCGGTATCCTTGATAATATTGAGGGAAATATTCGTATTGGTGAATCCGAACATTTCATAGTAGAATCATGTGAATATACCAACAGCTTTCTAAAATTTAATCCTGTGAATGAAATCATTCTAAATATTGAAGCAGACCATCTAGATTTCTTTAAAGATTTAGACGATGTTCGAAACTCTTTCCGATTATTCGCAGAAAAAGTTCCTTCCCATGGTAACTTAATAATAAACGCTGACATCCCTAATTATAAAGAACTTGTAGAAGGTTTAGAATGCAATGTCATAACTTACAATGTTGTTAATAAGGACGACGATAGCGATGCTATTTTACAATCTGATTATACCGCATGCAATATCAGCTACGATGAACTTGGTTGTGGTAATTATGACCTTTATTATAAAGGTAAGTTCATTGACCGTCTTTCCCTTGGTGTTATTGGCGTTCATAATATTTCTAACTCAGTTGCTGCAGCTGCTCTAGCTTTAACTTTAGGGGTTTCCATTGATGCTATTAAAATCGCATTAAGAAATTTTATTGGAACTGAAAGACGTTTTGAGTTTAAAGGTAGTGTTGGCGGTGTAAATATATTTGATGATTATGCGCATCATCCAACTGAAATTGATGCTACACTTTCTGCCGCAAAACGTTATCCACACAATGAAATTTGGTGCGTTTTCCAACCACATACTTATACAAGAACGAAATCCTTATTAAACGAGTTTGCAGAATCACTTTCTCACGCTGATCATATTGTACTGGCAGATATCTATGCTGCAAGAGAAAAGAATCCTGGTGATATATCATCAAAGGATCTCCAGAACAAACTCCTAGATTTAGGAAAGAAAACATACTATTTTCCATCATTTGATGAAATAGAAAACTTTTTATTATTAAATTGTACTAACGGAGATTTGTTAATAACAATGATATCGGTGGATCAATACTTTTACCCGTCCCAAAATAGCGGGAGCGAGTGCAGA
>CAJJLI010000052.1 GCA_905192625.1 uncultured Clostridium sp.
ATACAACAGTCCAATCACGATTAACCCGAAAATCGTAACATAAGATAACAAAATTGCCAGTGACAATCGAATGCCAATGCTTTTTATTTTACAGACCTTTAAAAATAAGTTCTTCTCCAGATAAAGAACCAAAGGGTTGATGATAAAGGCAATAAAAAATGCCGCAACAAATGGTGCTAAAATACGAAAGAAGTTACCTACGATTGCCTTTATTTCTGGAAGTTTCATAATACAGTAGATGATGAAAGCACCCAACGATAAGGTTAAAAGTGCATATACACTAATCATAAAATATTTCCGATTAAACTCCAAACTATAGTTTGGTGACAAAGTTTCATCAATAATTATATGTTCTTCCTCTACCGTATCGTTTTGCTTGCTTATCTCTATATCCTGAACGTCTTCAATGATAATTGGCCCATATAAGTTTTCTTTTTTCTTTTTTAAATGATCCGTGCTATCTTTATTATGCTTTAAGTTCTTTCTTTTCTTTAATTTTTTATTATTCATATATATACCTATTTACTTTCTTTGTACCTTACTATGTTCTTATTATATCTGCGTTTCTAAGCTATTACAAGTCGAAATATTCCAATTTCTTACTAGATACATAAAGTATTGACTAAAATATTTAATAATTGCACATACTCTTTATATAAATTACAAAAAAATATATAATTTATTAAAAAGTACTTGCTTTTTTATATTTGATAATATATAATAAATCTTGCGTTTAAGAAATGCGCGTCTTTAGCTCAGTTGGTAGAGCACCTGACTCTTAATCAGGGTGTCCAGGGTTCGAGCCCCTGAAGACGCATTTTAAGGTCCTAGTTTGGCAAACGAAGAGTTGCTGGGTTGGGGCTTTTTTATGTTATAAAATACCTTGATAGTGCTACATCGTATGACAAGATTATGTCCACTTTATAAATCACGCCATAACGAAAATATGCTTTCCCTAGCCTTTGTGTTTAATTATAAGATCCTGCCAAAATTCTATTTCATTTCAAGATTTTATTATATTTTAAAATTCTATTCCATTTCAAGATTTTATTACATTTCAAGATTTTATTACATTTTAAAATTTTATTTCGTTTTAAATTTCACTTCATTTTAAATTTGATATTTCAAAAAAGGTTTATACGAAATGAGATACTCCAGTTTAGGTGGACAAATTGTCGGTTTAAACATTTGTCTACATTAAATGGTTCTTCCATTCCATACAAACCTTTTTATAAGTAATGAACTGTACTAAAAATTAATATATCAACACGAATTAATTTTAAGTTCTTTCATTTTAATTACTATAACTCATAAGATTTTTCTTAATTATACTATATATTTCGCCAAAGTTATTTCTACAGCTCCAACACCTTGAATCATCTCGTTAAAGTAGTTTAAAACAAGATCCGCCATTCCAATTTCAATTAAATCAACTCCAAAGATGGATGCATCCGAAAGGACTGTCTTTAATTGGCTTAAATTAGCTTCTTCACCAAGTAAAATATCCATTACATATGGGCGGACTTTATCAATCAAAGGATCTGGACTCAACTGAAATACCTCTCCCTTGTCATTGATACCCATTAAATAGCGTAGCCATCCTGCAAATACAAATGGGATAACTTTTAAATCGCTTACATTTAAATCTTCTCTTTTCTGGTAAGCTTTTATGGTTTCTCCAAAACGAATCGCTAGCTTTTGAGATGTATCTGTAGCAATTCTTTGAGGGGTATCTGGCATAAATGGATTCGGTATTCTAACATTTAAAACATCATCGATAAAATCTTCTGGTTTAATAATACCTGGATTAATTACTACCGGTAAACCTTCCTCATATCCTATAATTTCTACCATTCGCCTTAATACAGGATTCTTAATCTCCTCTGAAATTAAATGATAATCTAGTAAACAACCAAATATAGCAAGTGCAGTGTGAAGTGGATTTAAACACGTGCATACTTTCATTTTCTCCACCTTATCAACCGTTTGACGGTCGGTGAACATAACTCCACACGATTCTAGCTTTGGTCTACCATTAGGGAACCAATCCTCAATTACTAAATATTCACTTTCTTCTGCATTTACAAATGGCGCCGCATAGGTACCATTATCCGTGATTATTTCCTCTAGATCTTCAATCTCATCCTTATTAAGCATGTCTTTTACTTTTGCATCTGGTCTTGGAGTAATTTTATCAATCATACTCCAAGGAAACGATACTTTTTTAGAATCGTTGATATAATCGATAAAACCAGAATCAACAATCCCTCCATCGCACCACATTTTAGCATAGGAACTAATTGCGTGATAAAGTATGGTCCCATTGTGTGAACAATTGTCCATACTCACAAGAGCAATCGGTAATTGTTTATTTCGATATCTTTCATAAAGTAAGGCTGCAACTTTCCCCATATAGCTTACGGGCTTTGCTGGACCATTTTTAAAATCAAACATAACAGGTTTAGCAAACTCTCCGGTATTATCCTTTAAGGAATATCCCTTTTCTGTAATTGTAAAGCTAGCCATTTGAAGGCTAGGATTCTTAAAGATTTCCTTCATTCTTAAAAAATCTTTTTCATTTTCACTATCAAGACAAAGTGACTCTACAATACTTCCTATCACTGTTTTTTTTATGTCACCATTCCCTTTTAACGTAACTAAGATGCTAAGGTTATCGTGTGGGTGGTACATTTTTTCTATCATTTCATAAGCATAACCTTCTGCTGCGATTAACCCAGTTTCCATAACTTTTTGATTTAATAACTCTTGTACTAGATTCGCCTGATAGGCACGAAAGATATTACCAGCACCAAAATGAATCCATTCTGGAGTTTTCATCGTTTCACTTCTAACTTCCTCACGATCATACTCTGGTAATATATAACCTGCACTCTCCCATGCTCTCCTGTCTTTTAAACCCTCATCTGTTAACTTCATCTTATTCTTATTCCCCATTCTTGCGCACGTTCTTTGTGCATAACAAGTTTGTGGTGCGCAAGCACAAACTTGCGTGTGAAAATTGAATTCTATTTTTCACATGATTTCTCCTACTTACGTTTTTCACTCTTGTCAATTGCTTCCCATAAGCCATTAAGATATGTAGCACCAAGTGCCCTATCATACAAGCCGTATCCAGGCATTGCAACTTCACCCCATATCATACGCCCATGATCTGGTCGTATTGGACCTTCAAAGTCAATATCATAAAGTGCTTTCATAATTTCATACATATCAAAGTCACCATCTGAGGATAGATGTGCAGCCTCTTCAAAATTATCTTGTGAATGGAACTTTAAGTTACGTACATGAGCAAAATGTATTCTTCCTTTTAGTGAACGAATCATATCTGGTAAATCATTTTTCAAGTTTGTTCCATAAGAACCTGCACAAAAAGTCACACCATTGTGTCTGTTGTCAACCATATTCATTAAACGTAAAATATTTTCCTTATTTATAATAATCCTAGGAAGACCAAACACACTCCATGCTGGATCATCCGGATGAATTGCCATATCAATATTGTATTTATCACATACTGGCATAATTCTATCTAAGAAGTACTTTAAATTTTCAAACAATTTTTCATCATCAACTTCTTTATATAACTCAAACAACTCTTTAATTCTAGCCATTCTCTCAGGCTCCCAGCCTGGCATTATACTACCGTTTGTTTCGCTAGAGATTGAGTTAAACATCTCCTCTGGATTGAGTTTATCAACAGCTTCCTGAGTATAGGCAAGAACAGTAGATCCATCTTTACGAACTCTCTTAAGCTCCGTACGAGTCCAATCAAATACAGGCATAAAGTTATAGCATACCAAATGTATGTCTGCCTGTCCTAAACGCTCCAAGGTTGTAATATAATTGTCAATGTACGTATCTCTATCTTCTGATCCAACTTTTATTGCATCATGAACGTTAACACTTTCTATCCCCTCAAGTTTTAATCCTGCAGCCTCTACCTCTGATTTCAAAGCAAGAATATCATCTAGTTCCCATGCCTCACCAGGAACAGAATCGTATAGAGTTGTAATTACACCAGTTACTCCTGGTATCTGACGAATTTGCTCCAATGTTACTGTATCAAATTTACTTCCAAACCAACGCAATGTCATTTTCATATTTATATTCTCCTTTATGCTATCAGCTTATTGTCTAAATTAAGTTTATAAAAGAATTCCCCCTAAAAACACTTTCTTCTTAGGGGGTTCTCGTTTTGTACCTAAATGAAAATTAAATTATCATTATTTTGAAGGATTGATAACTTCCTGTACACCTTCATCATCCACGTTCTTATTATCAACAATTAAAACACCCGTATCGATAACTTTGTCATCTACTTTACCGCCATTTGCTAACTCAAGTGCTGTTTTAACACCATCATAACCCATTAAGTATTGGCGTTGTACCACGGATGCACAATCATATTCCCCACCACGAATCATTGTTTCAATTTCATTGGAGAAGTCAAATCCAACCATAGTTAAATCCGTACGTTTTGCCTCTGTAATACCTGTAACAAATCCAACAGTTGAACCGTTATTTGGACCAAAAACACCAATTAAATTAGTATATGTAGTTAAGAAGTCCTGACAAAATGCTACTGCCTTGCTGATATCACCATCATTGATTTTAATATCATCATTTAAAACTTTCCAAGCTGCTGGAGCATTTTGACTCCAATATTCGTTAAATCCTTTCAAACGATCGTTAATTGCTTGGGATCCAGTTGAACCTGCCTGAATCGCGATACTTCCTTCTTTATCTTCTGGAGTTCCTTTTGCTTTTAATCTAGCAATCATTTCTTTTGCAGCCATTCTTCCTGCTTCAATATTATCTGTCATAAGAGCCGTACTATAATCTTCTCCATCTACGCTAGAGTCGATTAATACGATTGGTGTTCCTGACTTAAACTGTTCAGAAATTGGATTTTTTAAAGCTGTTCTATCAAGTGGTGCAACTACAATTGCATCAGCGTTAGCAGATACAGCATCTTGAATATAGCGTACTTGACCTTCAATGTCTGATTCTGCTGCCGTACCAACAATAACTACATTACAGCCAAGATCTTTTCCTGCTTTTTCAGCTCCTGCTTGAACAACAGACCAATATTGGTTTCCAAGAACTTTTACGATTACATAAATTGTTTTTTGCCCCCCTGCAGAATCACTTCCTGTTTTCTTTGTTGTACCAGAACAAGCTGTAAGACTGAACATCATTGCAAGTACAAGCATCATGCTAATAACTCTTTTCATAAAAAAACCCTCCTTAGAATTTGAATGAAATAATTTATAGTGAGCGATTATTTATTAAATAAACGGCTTACTATTGTCTTAAAAGATGTTGGTCCCGCAGCACTATTTTTACGTTGACGATACATCTGTCTTGCAACTGCAAGAACTAAAATTAAACCAATAATTACTTGTTGCCAGAAGGAGTTAACCTTATTTAAATTAAGACCATTACGAATAACACCCATCATTAAAGCACCAATTACAGTATTTAAGATAACACCTTCACCGCCAGTAATGGAAATACCACCTAATACTGCTGCTGCAATGGCTTCCATTTCATATCCAGTACCTGCAGTAGGTTGCGCAGAACTAAGACGGGAAGTAACTAAAATACCGCAAATTGCTGCTGAAAGTCCACTGATACAATAAGCAAACATACGTGTACCAACAGCATTGATACCAGAAAGTTTCGCAGCTTCAAGATTCGAACCACAGGCATAAATTTGACGACCAATGCGAGTCTTTGCAAGTATGAGTCCAAGCACTGCTGCATAAACAAGTGCTATAATAACGCTATAAGATAATCCATTTGAAAAACGTCCGCCGCCCAACTGATAGAAAATTTTTTGAACTTTTTCACTTGGAATGCTAGTAGTATAAACAGGTGCACCATTCACAATGGCATTGGCAAGACCACGATAAACCCATTGGGTACCTAACGTTGCTACGAAAGGTACAACACCTAATATTTCAATAAAGAATCCATTCATAACACCAGTTAAAACACCCATCATTAAGCAAATAATGATACCAAGCCACAATGGGTACCCTTGGATTAGCATTAATACTACTATGATTCCTGAGAGAGCCATAGATGCGCCGGCAGATAAATCATTTCCACCACAAACAAGGCAGAATGTTAAACCACAGCCTATAATTGTATATGTAACAATTTGTTGCAATAAATTTTGCATATTCTTAGATGATAAAAATAGTTCGGGTTGTAAAAACGTAAATACCATAAATAATACAACCAAAACAATTGAGGAAGAAATTGCTCGTTTTGTTGATACTCCTAAGTTGTCGTAAGCTCTACCTACTTTACTATCTTTAACTTTATTGGGTACTGCACCTATTTTTTTAATTCCTAAAATCATCTTATTCTCCGTCATAATTTAACACTCCTTAAGAAATTGTAGGGGCTGGTTTTCCCTCCAGCTTGTTATACCCTGCGGCAAGGTAAAGTATCTCTTCTTGTGTGGTTTTTTTCGCGTCTAATTCACCATTGATGCTACCTTCATGTATAACTAAGACACGATCACTCATACCAAGTATTTCTGGCAACTCGGATGATATCATAATAATAGCCACTCCAGCATCGCTTAATTTATTGAAGATTTGGTAAATCTCAAATTTAGCACCAACATCAATTCCACGCGTTGGTTCATCAACAATTAAGACTTTTATATCATTACAAAGCCATTTAGATAATACAATTTTTTGTTGATTACCACCGGAGAGTTGACTACACGGTTTTCGCAAAGTAGGGGTTTTGGTATTCATCATTCGTCTATATTTTTCTGCATTTTTAGCACCTTCTTTGTCGTTAATGAAACCAAATTTTGAAAGATCCCGTAGATGAGCCATATTCGTGTTATACTCCACATCAAGACTTAGTGCTAAACCATCATATTTACGATCTTCTGTGGCATAAGCAATTCCATTATTAATAGCCTGAATGACAGAATTAACCTTAATTTGCTCTCCTTCCATATACAATTCCATAGAATCGACTTTATCAGCACCAAAAATACATCTCATTATTTCTGTTCGACCTGCACCAACAAGCCCCGATATACCCAGAATTTCTCCTTTATGTACCTGAAAATGGTCAACATTTAGTTTTGAACCTTGACGCAAATTGCGTACTTCCAATGCAACATCACCAATTTTACGTTGATACTTAGGATACTTATCCTCAAGAGAACGACCCACAATCATATTAACAAGCTCATCCAGTGTTATATCACTTAGGCTCCTAGTGCCAATGTATTGTCCATCTCTTATAACAGTAGCACGCTCACAAATCTGTCTTAATTCCTCCATTCGATGAGAAATATAAACCATACCCACGCCTTTTTTCTGAAGATTCCGTATAATCTCAAATAATTGGTCTATCTCACGCTCCGTTAACGTTGCCGTAGGTTCATCTAGCACCAAAATTCTAGAATTATAAGATATTGCTTTTGCTATTTCTACCATTTGTTGTTGAGCAACACTTAGACTAGATACCATGGTGTAAGTGTTAATATTAATTCCTAGATTATCAAGTATCTTTTTAGCCTCACGATGCATTTGCTTATCACTTATAAATCCACCTTTTAGTGGTGGTCTACCGATAAATATATTATCAGCAACCGTTAAGTGACGACAAAGAGTCAATTCCTGAAATATGATACTAATTCCAAGTTGATGTGCCTTTGCAACGGAATCAATTGTAACTTTTTCATTTTCTATGTAAATTTCTCCTGCATCCGCTTGATAAACCCCTGTCATAATTTTCATCAATGTAGATTTACCAGCTCCATTTTCACCAACTAACCCGTGAACTTCTCCTTTATTCACCGAAAAAGATACATTATCCAATGCTTTTACACCAGGGAATGATTTACTAATGCCCTCCATACGAAAAAGCTCTTCACTCATCTTTTCACCTCTTTATCACCCAATTTATTAGTTTTGTAAAATACCGTGTTCGATAACGATAACTTGATTATAAGCAAGGCCTTTCACTTTGTCAACAATTTTCACAAAAATATTTTAAAAACTATACATATAATATAAAAACTATACAACGCTATTGCAATTAACACCCAAATCAGTTTATAATTATGATATTATTTTTTGTATTTTCGTTATCGAACACAATAATTTTAACAAAAATACCAGTACATAATTTCTAACAAGTTCGCTGGCGTGCATTCACATTTGCGACTAACTAAAAAATTACTATAAAAACAAGTAGTATAACCATGTCTTTTTTTTTGCTATAATCGTAATTAGAAGGGAGTTATTTATGTATCAAAATGATAAACGTGTTACAATTAAAATGATCTCAGAAAAATCCGGTTTATCGGTGGGTACCGTTGATCGTGTCCTCAATAAACGTGAAGGAGTTAGTGAAACAAGTAGATTACATATACTAAAGATTGCTGAAGAACTTGGGTATCGTCCAAATAAATTTGCCAGCGCATTGGGGAGAAAAAAAGAACTTAGAATTGGAATTATCTATCCAGAAAAACCAGAAGATTTTTATAAAGACATCTCGCAGGGTATTGAACTTGCGAAAGAAGAGTTACAAGATTATGGAGTTCGTGTAGATACTTTCCGTTATCCTACCTTTTCTCCCATCAATATACGAGAATGCTTTGAGGGTATTGATGTATCTTTGTATGATGGTTTTGCGGTAAATCCTGCAGGTGGAAATATAATATCAAACTATATTGATGATTTTGCGTCATTAGGAAAACCAACGATTACATTTAATACAGATGCGCCCAATAGTTTACGCAAATTTTATTTTGGAAGTAATGCCTATCAATCTGGTATGATGGCCGCTGAAATGTTAAGCTCCATCATGCATGGCTCTGGAAATGTATTAGTAATTGGGAATCTATCTAAGATGTCTCCATTTTTAGAGCGTTTGAATGGATTTTTAGAATATTTACAGTCATATACCCCAGACATTCGCATTCATATATGTGCTGACTGTTATCCGGGATATGAATATGCGGAAAAATCATTAACAGAATTCTTAACTACAACCCCTAACATACAGGGCATTTACTGTACAGGATATTCCAGTACTGTTGGATCTATTAACGCTTTAAAGAAGCTAAATCGTAAAGATATTAAATTAAG
>CAJJLI010000053.1 GCA_905192625.1 uncultured Clostridium sp.
ACAATTGAAATATGTCAATTCCATCGGTACGTTCTGGACTCGCTGTCATTCCTAATAAAAACTTCGGCTTGAAATAATTAATAATCTTACGATAGCTTTCCGCACCAGCTTTATGTGTTTCATCTATTATTAAGTAATCAAAATAATCTGCACGATATCTACTTAGTACAGCGTCTTTTGACATCGTTTGTACTGTTGAAAATAAATAGTCTGCGTCAAAGTCATGATGTGTTCCTGAAAGAAGCCCTGTTTTAATATTGTTTCCTAAAACATCTTTGAAACTATCCATTGCTTGCTTTAATATCTGTTCACGGTGAACTAAAAAAAGCATTTTATTCGGCTTCACATTTCTTACATCAAACGCTGATAAATATGTTTTACCAGTTCCAGTAGCGCTAATTAATAGCGCTTTGTTCTTACCGTCTTCTCTTAATTTACTTAAAGATTTTACTGCTGCCTTTTGCATTTTATTTGGCTCTAGGCTATATGTACGAATTCTCTCAACAATCTGTGTAGTACGTTCCTTTTTCTTTGAAATGTATAATGGTTCATACTCCATAGAAATCCATTCCTCTGTAAGAGGCAGTGCTTTCCCCCACATATGAAGAAACTCTTTTTCACTTTCGGAGATTAATTCTCCTTGTTCCAGTGATGAGATTTTTAGATTCCATTCTTTATTTGATTTCAAAGCGGTTTGAGTCACATTTGAACTTCCAACAATAAATACATTATGATCCTCTTTCTGAAACATGTATCCTTTTGTATGAAAGTGCTCCTGAGTAAAAATACGTACATCAAGATTATTAAATTTCATCAATTCACGTAACGCATCTGGTTCATTGAATGCTAAATAATCCGTAGTCAATATCTTTCCCTTAATTCCTCGCATCTCTAATGTCTTTAACGCTTCCTTTAAAACAATAAGACCACTTTTGGTGATAAATGCGACCGAGAACCAAAAGGATTTACAATCTAATAATTCACTCTCTATTGATGCGAGTACTGTATTGCCGTTATTTATGTCGTTATATAATAATTTAGGTCGTAGTGATTCTTTTGATTCCAGAAAACGATTTACAAAACTGGTTTTTGCTGCATCTAGTATTTCTGATGCTAAGTTTGTCATTGGTTAACCCTCCTTTATTAAAATGTTGTCGTTTAATGTAAATATTTTAGCATAGTATTATAATAAGGACCAGCCTGGAAGTAACTGTTTATTCCTATCTTACCAATTTCATAACTTTTCACTCTACCTTACGCATGATAAAATAAAATTCATATCTTAAAATATGGTCGTAAGCAAGAGTATTAAAAAGATAAAAAGGCATATAAACAGCATATTTTTTGATACCAAACTCTTTTACATACTATAATCATTATGTCAAAACATTCTGTTGTCGCTACTATGGAAATATTTATTGTTTATTGTTACAAAGTATTGTTTAACATATCTCTTATTCATGTAATCAAAGTATATCGAAATTCAAAAAAAATAGTATCACTGTAAAAAAACGCTAGAGCAACAAATATACTTAGCTCTAGCGTTCAATTCTTTTTTAATTATTCAATATAGTGAATGCTTACACTTATGTTTACTTAAATCTCCATAATGTTATTAATCTTAATATTGGGGGATTACCAGAATACACCTAAGTAAGATTAGTATTTTTTTGTCATTCTATCTTGCGTAAATGCATAACCTTCATCTTTTGTAAAAGTATTTATTATCTGTACGCTTTTTCCCTCTTGCTCGCTAGTTATTACAATACAATATTCCTTATTCATTAGAATATCCTTTATATCATCTAAATTAATTTTACAAGATGAATATAGAATTTCACTTTTTAACAGTACACCCTCTGAGGTTCCCTTGATATCACTAACTGTATTATTAATCTTAATTACTTCCCTTGCCTTATGTACATCAGTATCTTCAATTATATTCATCCAAACTAATTTATTACTATCCAACTCATAAATGTAGATATTGAATTCCGTATATTCCCCCGCTACATTAATTATTTTAACATTGCCATCTACATTATAGTCAATACTTATTGTCGCATCTTTAATTACTACTAACAAAAATCCAATATAGTATACAAAAATACCAAGAATAACTGTATAACCCACCCGTTTTATATTAGCTATAATCGAATTTAAAATATGCTTTCTTTTATAATAAATAACTGCAATTGCTATAATAGTCGGAATGATAACTAACAATCCCCCTGAAATTTTCCCCATCTTACTATTTTCACTAAATTTTTGTATAGGTAATAAAGCATATAGTGTAAATGCTAACAAACTTAAACAAATTTCTACCTCCTCAATAATAAGTGAAAATTTTTCATCGGATATTATATCATATTTTTTATAATCTTTATCCTTTATATTGTGTCGTTTTAAATCATAATAGCAATATGTAACCGCCCTAAAAATAATTAATATAATACTTGTTACAACTATAACCATTAAAATCTGCACATATTGATAAGAATAACCTTGAAGTGGCCACATATTTATTGCATTGATTAAAAAATTAAAAACAAAAATTAGTATCGCTCCTATTGCTGCTAAAATACCAATTATTGCTCCCAGCCTATTTGACCGTCTTTGTTCAAAATCATTATTTTCATGATTATCATTCAGCTCACTAGTCTGTTCTATTGTATCACTTTCATTACAATTTACTCCATTCATCGAGTCTGCTTGTTTAATTCCATCGTTATTCTTATTCTCTTTATTATTGTAGTATTTCTGATTAGCTATCTTTTTTTTGTAATTCTTTTCTTTAGCTTTTCTATTTAAATCTTGATGCTTAATTTCTTCTTGAACTATTCTTCTAACATCGTAATCATTAGGTATTCTCCGATTATTTAGTACATTATGTATCGATTCCTCAATCTCCCATTTATTCATATGCCTCTTTCTCCGTAAATGCTGTTAGTTTCAATACTCCGTGTTCTCGACTTACCCTTTTGCTTTAGAGATTTCTGGTAATCGAAAGCAAGGACTTCAATTTTACCCAAGTCATCATACTATCCAATGATAATGCAGTATCCACAGAATATCGTTGGGTAAACCAGGTCATAGAACGTATTAACCATGCCTCTCGTCCATCTTACCGCATTACCAATGGCTATAACAGTGACGATGGTGGATTATATGTTTTGTTTCTATGGGATGAATACTAAAACTTTCTACGTACACACCTTCCACCTACTGGAAGCCTCTTAAACAGCTAAATAAGTTTTCAAAAGTTAAATAAGCCCACCAAGTGGAAAATCCTAATCAAACTTGGCCAGGAAAAATTCTATTACATACAACAACAAACCTCTAAATAATTCGTTATTTGTTTCAAGATTAAAGGCAAACCCTACAAGTCCGCTTCAACGCTTAAGCATTTTATTTAAATTAACTAATTTTTTTATAAATTCAGAATATACCTGGTTAGGTCATGAATATCGATTTGATATAGTTAGCGGCAGTGCCATTGTATATGCTTTTTTCACATCCTCCACAAATTGCAACAACTCTGCTATATATCTATAATCTGAATAGTAGTATGTTACTATATCTGATTTTTGTACAAATTTCCAGGCTTCCGATTTTGAAACCTCTTTAAATATGTCTTTTATATTATCGTTATTATAACCTTCCGGTAATGAAGAAAATAGATTTTTAATTTTGTCAACCGTATATAGCGATGTATCTTCTTTCAAATCCAGTGTTCGCCAAAATGTTGCATTATCCAACGCATTGCTGGCTATTTTATATATCATTGCGAACAAAAATGATTCTGGTGCAAAATAATCTGGAAAAAAACACAAATTAATCATATGGCTTCTATCATTCATTCGTAACTTTTTAGGATCATAATTCCTGTCTAAATAATCACGAATTTTAGGTTTCTGTGATGGCTCCTTATATCTTGCATCTCCATCCAAAATAAAAATCACACGTTTAAAATACGAATCAGCTTCACTAATCCTTATAAGTTCTTCACATCCTAATATTGTCGGAATCTGATTGATTTTATCCTCTACACTTAGCATGTCACCCAATTTCTTTATTCTGTCATTTATTTCGGCAAAATCCTGTACATCAGAACTATGTCTAAGAACTGGCACCTCTATATTAGAATCGATTATATTGTAAATACTTCTAAAAGCCTTAAACAATAGTCGAAATAGCTCCTGCCCTACATAATCTTCAAAATATACCCTTACTTTAGGTCGGTCAAACCTTAAGCTTCCAAACATATCGGCTTCCAGTAAATCATAAGTATTACTTTCTGCCACATACGGTGCTGAAGGAGTTTTTATATACACAACTTTATAATCATTTGAGTTTTTACTTTCTTTCTTTATCGTTTCCTTTAATACCGTTAAAGAATGTGTGCTTACTATAAATTGAATTGAGAATTCATCAGCAAGTTTAACAAATAAATCTAACAATCTAATCTGAGTATCTGGATGAAGTGATACATCAATCTCATCAATGCATAGCAACGCTCCACAATATTCATCTTCTAAAGACAATAAATAAATATCAACCAACGCACTAATTATATTTCCAATATTATCTTGTCCAACAGATTGGGACAATGTTGGAGTATTTACAATATCCATATGCAAAGAAGCTCTTGAACATGCATTTTTTTCTACCATCGACAAAGAGGCTTCGCTTTTAATAGCATTTGGAACTACACAGTTATACCATTCTTTATACTTCTCATCAGCATTTTTCTGATAAAACATATTTTTCTTTTTTATTTCCGTAACTTTAACGGATTCTTTACGTTCACCAAGTGGATATAAACGTGATAGACTTAAATATATTGTTGGAATTCTAACACGGGCAGCGCCACCTACATTGTATAGTTCTTTTGCCATATCCTCTGCCTGCTTTATTGTGCACTCCTCTAAATTAATATTTGTAGTTCTAGGTATTATACGTATTCCTCGTCCGGTGTTCGTATCATCTTTAAATGATAACCTTTTAGTTAATGCTGTCTTTCCATTATCTTCAACATATGTTAAATATAATTTATATTCTTCATAATTCTCTTCTTTATCAATATTAAAAAAATCATAAAATTCCGGTTGGAAATTGCTCCCTAATGCCGATTTTTTATTTACTCCAGATCCAGATGCAATTAGTGATAGCAGATTTGATTTTCCAACACCATTTTGTCCACTTATTACAGTGAGTTTCTTTCCCAAGTCAAATGAAACATCTCTAAAATTTCTGAAATTTTCAACATGAAAATGATATGGTCTTATCAAGAGTTTTATACTCATCGCTCCTCCTTTTAACGTAAATTAATACTTATTTTTTTATCTTCCAAATCTTTTTGCAGAGGAATCATATCACGCTCTTTAAAAATGATAATCTCGCTGGCTCTTCTCTTTACAGCTGCACTGTAATTTAAATCAAATCGCCTTAATATATGCTCCGAATATATGCATGCGATCTCTGGAACATCGTCATAAGTAATAACCCAATCACAGTTTACTAATTCATTAACCATCTTTTCAATACGGACATGATCCTTATATGTAAAGAAATTAAGATACAGCTGCTTCCCCTTCCCAAAATATGGAGGATCAAAATAAATAAATGCATTATCTTCATAAGTCGGTAAATAGTTGCGTATAAGAGACACCACATCCTTGTTGTAAACGTGTATATCCCTTTTCCTCTCTGCGATCTTTATAATACGTTTTATTAATTCTTCTTTATTAAAACGGGCATCCATCTTCCATTCGCCATTCTGACTAGCCCCCCCAATTACGCCACCTTTAATTATCCCTGATCTATTCGTTCTATTCATATAAAAAGTTGCAAATCCTAATTCAAAACTATATTTATTTCCCGCTTTCCAAATAATTTCTCTCTGTTTGTTCCATTCGTCCATAATTAACGGTACTTTCTCAACCATTTCAACAAATCTATCCGTTTCGTTTAATATTGCTCGCCAAAAAGAATATACTCCTTTATCCAAGTCATTAATTACAATCTGATTAACGATATTCTTTTCTAACAGTTCAAGCGCAATACCTGCTCCGCCAGCAAAAGGTTCAACATATGTCCCGCCAACATGACCGGTATTTTTTATGAGTACTTCCATCAATGGTGCCAATTTACCTTTTCCACCAGGGTATCTTAATGGCGAATAAATCATATATTTTCATCCTTTCCCATTCATAATTTAAAAAGTATACTATTACAATATTCTAATAATATTATAGCACGCATTGCATATTCTTGCTATATATAAAAAAGCAACCAAGACTATCTGAATTATCTACATCTAATAATAAACTTCTTTTTCATTGTTGATTTAGTTCATCCATCCAAATTCGCTTTCATTAAACCATACCTACTTTACTAAGTTTTTCATACATTTCAGTAATTCTAACAAATTTTATAATAAAAGTTAAATAAGCAATAAATTTACATTTTTATATGTACCCTCATTGCGATCCCATTTTGCATGTGATATACTGAATAAGCAAATTTGTTTAGGATGCCTATTTACAGAGTAGCTACTTACTGCAATTGCCACGAAGCCGAAATGTCTTATAATGCGTTTGCTGTGCCCAATATCCACATCTATGTTGGCCTGATACATACATAATTGCACTAAAAAAACTTGAATGAACTTTATTAATGGAAAATCAGTTTCACCTTGAGCGAATATTTTAACACGACTTATCTATCCTTAATGGAAATGTTTAAATTTACATTAAGAATTAGAAAACTTGAGACTGGTGTTATCAGTAACATGAATTGCTTAATGAGTTATCTCCATCCAGAAGAATACAGACTCACATAATAAATTCTTCCTGACCATATAAAATTCACAAAGAAATAAAACTAAACAATTGAGGTATAAATGGATACTATAAAAAAAATCATCGACCAAATTTGGAATCTAAGCGCAGATCAGATTACTATAATTTCATTACTTATAACGCTATTAATTTTTGTTTTAGGGAAACGCTCGGAAAATCGTATTAAAATCTACGAAACACGTAAGGAAGAATATAGGAAACTCATTCAATTCTTTCAAAAAATATTTTCTCTGACAGACACAGATTACTCCAAAATAGCAAGTGATAAGCAGTTAAAAAAAGATTTTCTGGACGCTAGTTTGTACTAAAGTCTGCAATCTTCTGGGGTAAAATTGAAAGTTTCTTACCATTTGTTTGGATTGCAAATTATATTATTAAACCATTCTTCTTCCTAATTTTTTGTATAGTACGCTTTCCTATTAAACTACTAATTAAAACACCAATAAAACATATCAAAAACCGCAAATCAAAATTTAAGTATTAACAAAAAGACCTTACTAACTCGTTTGACTAACGTAAATCAGTAAGGTCTTTCTGTTTGATTAAAATAAATTATTCCACAAATCATTAAGAGCCGGGGTTACTCCTTGATATATTTTACTCAAATTCAATCGTAGCAAGTTGCATTCCAGTACAATCTAAAATTACTCGATTTATACACTTAACTTCATCATCAATTCTACTAGATATTTTACCAAGTACCTCCCAAGGAAGTTCAGTAAATTCAACAGCCATAAAGTCATTTGTTGTAACAGTACGAAGTGCGATTCTATAATCGTATGTTCTTTCATCACCCATATATCCAGTGGACTGCATATTGGTTAATGCTGCAAAGTACTGACCAATGATCTTACGTTTTCCTTCTGCTTCAGTAACACCAGCTGATCTATCATAGAATTTTTGTTGTGCATTTACACGTACAAAGTTTCAATTTTGATTTGTACATAACTTTCAATCCTACATAATGCATGGTAATATATAATCAAACTCACATCTTTAATAATAAATATATTGTAATTTTTATGATTGTAGTGAATAGTATAGAAAACCAAAAAAGCCTTACAAATAGCGCATCTCTCTTATGTCAAACACTTTTTACATACCATAAATCACTAATGTCAAAGCATTTTGATAGCGCTATCTCCACAAATATCATAGCATAGATTTAGATCAAGAGAACCATTACACCAGAAAGGAAACATTCTACATTGGAACTTCATAGTCAAATCAAAAAATACCGCACAGAAATGAAAATGTCTCAAGAAGAATTAGCAGAAAAAGTTTATGTAACCAGGCAAACTATTTCTAATTGGGAGAACAACAAAAACTATCCAGATATTCATAGCATTTTATTGCTAAGTTCAATATTTAACATATCTCTTGATCAATTAATCAAAGGAGATATCGAAATTATGAAAAAAGAGATCAAAGAAACAGAAATTCAACAGTTCAATCATTATGGTAATATTTTCACTGTATTGTTACTTGTATGTATCATTACACCCGTACCACTAGCAATATTCCTGAATGTTTATGGTATGATCATTTACGCCTTCTTATTTATTATAACTTTCGCCTTTTCACTTAAAGTTGAAAAGTTAAAAAAACAACACAATATTCAAACTTATAAAGAAATTGTAGCGTTCACAGAAGGGAAACGTCTTGATGAAATTAAAACTCATGAGGAATATGGCAAACGACCATATCAGAAGTTTTTCCTTGCGTTAGGATGTGCTTTAATAACTCTACTTGTTTGCATGCTATTATTATGGTTACTCAAATCATTCATATAGTGTTATAGTTACAATACGAATAATATAAAAACGCTACAGCCATGATAGTCATAATAGGCCCTAGCGTTTTTAACTATAATATATTTGTAATCCTCTTAGCATCGATTTATAACTATCTATAAGCAATCCTATTTCCTACCACATGCCACCATGAACACAACCTTCAAACTTGAAACTAGATATTTTGAATACTTATCTTTATATAAATATTTTTCAAACACTCCTGTTTATCAGCAGATAGACAAAGTTATCGCTACCTTTAACACCTGATTTTATACAGACATCACTTCCTTATCAATCCAAGTCTCTATAGCTTCTCTTATATCAATGATTGATTCATCCAATGAAAAACGAAACCCCTGGCAACCTCCATTGCAGTGATCGCTTATTCCTCTTTTTATTCCACAACCATAACCTTTTTGGATCATTTCTTGCATAAATGAAGGAAATTTTTCGAT
>CAJJLI010000054.1 GCA_905192625.1 uncultured Clostridium sp.
AATATTTTGTTAAATGTAAGTTTCATATGCAACCTCCTTAGAATCTAAAATACAAAAATGGGTTATAGGTGCTATCAACAAGATATGCTACACAACCTATAAACACGAAAACATATACGAAAGTGGCAGGAACAAACACATATTTCTTAGTTGTTTTCTCAGTAAAGTTAATCACTTTTTTCAAATGTGGAGTCGAACAATATGCTGCGATGGCAAATATCACTCCATAACTTAACAGGTAATATAGGGCCTCATGATTAATTAACGGCATTCCATTTAAACCAAACATTCCCATGAGGTAATTCTTAAGTTCATTAAGATTCTCAAAGTAAAAGATTGCCCAGCTGATCATAACAAGAAAAATGGTATATACATGACGAAGGAACGATGGAATTTTATCAAGTACCTTTAATAAGAAATACTTTTCCATAATTAATATAATCGCAAAATACAATCCCCAAAAGATAAAATTCCACGATGCGCCGTGCCAAAATCCTGTTAAAGCCCATACAATAAGTAAATTTCTAAGATGTTTTAACTTAGAGCATCGATTGCCACCAAGGGGAATATATACATAATCACGAAACCATGAACCAAGTGTTATATGCCAACGACGCCAGAATTCAGTGATACTTTTTGATATATAGGGGTAGTTGAAGTTTTCATCGAAACTAAGCCCAAATATTCTGGCGAGGCCAATTGCCATATCAGAGTAACCGGAAAAATCATAATATATTTGAAACGTATAAGCTAGGATACCAATCCAATATAATAGTACAGAGGGATCTCCCGCAGCACCACTTGATATTTGGCTCCATAATAACCCAACATTATTAGCAATCAATACTTTTTTTCCCAGGCCTATAATAAAACGACGCATCCCCATGGAAAAACTATCCTGAGTAAGCATATGATCATCTAAGTCATTTTCTACTGTCACATATCGAACGATAGGTCCCGCTATAATTTGAGGGAACAATGTTGTATAAGCAAGGTAATTGTAATATTTTTTTTCACACCTTGTTGTTCCTCTATACACATCAATGGCATAAGATATGGATTGGAAAGAGTTAAAAGATACTCCGATAGGAAGGATTATCTCTACAAATGGAGAATTCATCCCAAACAATCCAAATAAATTATCGAATAAAAAGTTCGTATATTTAAAAAATATTAATACACCTAAATTGCTACATACAGATATTAACATATAGATACGACGACGCTTTTTATTGTCACGATGCTTTTCCATTAACTTTGCACACACAAAATCTTCTATGGATAGAAATAACATTATTGGTATAAACCGTATTTCTCCCCATGCATAGAATACAAAACTAGCAATTATCATTACTAAATTTTTCAATTTACTTGGTGCCAAATAGTAAATTATGATCAATGCTGGTAGGAAATAAAACAAAAAAGTGATACTGCTAAAAACCATGTAAAATTCCTCATTCCTTCATTTGTTTTATAGTTTTTTATACTTAACTACAACTTAATACTTATTCGTTGAATATATAAAAAAGTTACATGCTAAAAAATATTTTATAACTGTCATAACTATAATCGTGGTATAGATTACCACATCATTTCACTATAATCTTTAATATTCTGCACATAAATAGACGCATATTGGATATTCCTATCGCATTTCTAATATTTCAGTTTAAGCTAGTGCACATCCTTGGCTGAGGTGTTTTAAAATGAAAATCTCTCATTAAAAAAGAGATTCTACCCCTAAGGTAAAATCTCTTTTATCTGTAATCTTTCTATAATCATCGCACCAATCCGTTTACCAATACTGCCTAACAGTTCTTCTCTTTTCTCCTTTAAAACCCCATCCCCGTCTTTTGCTAAAATATAAATATAGAAGACAGGCAGATAATCAGAATCCAGCTGTAAAATTTCAGAAATTCCGCTGATATCCTTTAAGGTAGAGATCGTCCCCTTATGATTATAGAAATAAATTGGAGAATCTAATCCAATTGAAATTCTTTTAAATAAAGTAACCGTATCATAAGTCTTAAGATCGGTGACGATACGGTTTGTTTCCACTTCAACAATATCGCTCACCATCTGTTCAAAAGCTTCGATTTTCATTTCCTTACTATATCTTGAAATAAAAGATAAAATAAAGCCAGAAGAACTTCTCATAACCCTCTCTAACATTTGATGAATGAGCTCTATGTTTCCATAAGATAGCTCATTTTCTTCCCCTAAAAATGTTTCAATTTCATCTTTATATTTCATTAGTTCGAGCTTTACAGCATCGTCAATTATTTTAAAATTTTCACTCCGCTTGATTAGGGAATGATACCGCTTGCTATTACGTAGCAATTCCGCCAAACGCTGTGCTAATACAAATTCCACAGTGCCTTCTTTAATTTCTTCATTATGATAATATTCCGTATAATAAATCTGCCTAAGTACTGTCATTAACCATGAATCATTCCATTGAGAAAGTGCATTTGCTTTGATTGCTGACTTTTTATCCCCCAATGGAAACCAAAGTCCTGATACATCAAATGGTATCAAGACTTCGTGACGCTGTGTCTCCGATACCGTTTCATTCAAATATTTCTTCACCAGATCTTTTACGATGCCTTCCAGAATATAGTCAGTTTTGATAACTCTATGATGATAAATAATATCCTTATAGCTATTATATCTTCGCTTTACAAAATCCTCAACGGAACCTACTGCTTTTAATGGAACACAGAAAAAAATCTCCCCATTCTTCACAATCAACTGCATATCATTTATAATTCTGCTATACTCTACCTTCCCAGAATTCATTCCCGAACTAAGTACATCTCTTGTCACATAGTCCAAGCGGTCTCCGTCTAAGCTTGAATCAATAATCCTATGAAGATACCCAAATGCCCCATCATCTGCAAAAATTCTTTTTACACTTTCTAATACAAGCAGTTCAAATAAATTCTCATCGTATTTGTCATCACCCTCTGCAATTGGTTCAATAATTTTGCTTAAAATACCCTCGCTGATTTCATCTCCCATTTGTTCGTGTAATTTCTTATCACCCTCAAAGTATTTCGACATGATATCAAGAAATTCTTTTGCATTTTCCTTATCACTAACTGCTTTGTCTTTATATTCAAGGTAAACAGCTTTCAGGGCAAATTCGACGATATGACTAAATGGGGGATGTCCAATATCATGTAACAATGCTGCTGCCCGGATGGATTGAATGAGTATAAGATGTACAACCTTATACTGATCTGGGATATTGTTGGGTATAAGGGAATGTCTCAACTTATCTAGTTCAATTTGCGGCATCGCCTCCGGTAGTCTGCTACCTAATTTTTCTTCACAAACCTCCGTTTGCAGTCTTAAGCTATCTAAAATCTTAACATATTCTCTATCAAAAATTTCAAAGAATTCATTCAACATGGAATCTGTTGTATTTAGTAACGATTGAAAAAACATATCAGAGCATAGTTTCATCGTACCAATGGAGTGTTCAAATCGTTTGATTCGATTGGTTGGAAATGTAAGATATACCGTAGAATTTTGATATACATCATGGAGACGATTAAAACCAATGGTTGATACAATTCTTCTTTCATATTCGGTTAATGAAATCAATCCATGAATGGAATCGTTTAAATAAATGCCTTTTTTCAATTCAAGCCTCCTACTATTTTTTTATATATTATAAAGTATTTCCATGCATAATTCCACTGATTCAATTTAAATATGTCACATCAAAATTATCTTTTAAATTCTTTACGTAGCCATTAGGCTTCCAGCAAAATTATGTATATAATCTTTATTATCCTGAATATTCTCCAAATCATTGCCTGCAGCTGTAAACATACCACCAATACAAACTAGCATCAATAGGAGCCTTTAATTATAGATTTCCTTTCCCATCGGTTATTTACCATAATACTTGAATTTTCTAATATTAAAGTCATTCTTTGCAATTCTTTTATTTGTTAAGCCTAATACGATTACATCGAATAGAAAGAAGATTCCATCAAAGATAAGCATTCTTATGTTACGCTCAATTAACGTTATAAAAGTTTGTTTCATTAAATAATTTAGAAAATTTTGTTACTTTTTCTGTACAAAAATGACGCAGATAATGTTTCCACTACCTACGCCATTTCTCCTTAAAATTTCGAAATATTTACTCCACTTTCTTTCGCTTTTTGTGAGATTTTCTTCCAAATTATTTTATAACAATATTAATAATTTTACCTTTAACATAAATCTCTTTTACAATTGTTTTTCCTTCCATTGCTTTTGCAACGGTAGGAACTTCCTTCGCCTTAGCAAGGGCAGAGTCATTCTCTTCATCCACAGCTAACTCTACAGTACCCTTCACCTTACCATTTACTTGAACACCAATGGTAATAATATCTTCTTTGATAGCGTCCTCATCAAAAGTTGGCCAGCTCTCAGTTGCTAGAGAATTGTTATGGCCTAAGATATTCCATATCTCTTCACCTACATGAGGACAAATACAAGAATACATCTTAATAAAGCCTTCTGCATACTCTCTTGGGCAAGATCCTACTTTATATACGCTATTTACAAAAATCATCATCTGGCTAATGGCTGTATTAAAGCCTAATTGTTCGAAGTCGCTTGTTACTTTCTTCACTGTCTGATGATATACTTTTGTCAGTGAATCGTCATTGTCCTCTGTAATGTTTTCTTCATTGGTAAAGAAATTCCATACACGATTAATGAATTTTCTTGCACCTTCTACACCTTGTTGATTCCATGGTTTGGATACTTCTAAAGGTCCCATAAACATCTCATAAAGTCTTAAAGTATCTGCACCATAATCTCTAACAATATCACTTGGATTCACAACAAATTCTGGAAAACGTTTCCCCATCTTAATACCATTGGAGCCTAGAATCATTCCTTGATGAACTAATTTCTTAAATGGCTCTTTTACTGGTGATAAGCCTTTATCATATAGATAACGATTCCAAATTCTTGAATACATTAAGTGTCCAACTGCATGTTCTGGACCACCAATATATAAATCTACTGGTAACCAATGCTTTAGCAATTCTTGATTTGCAAATTCCTCTTGGTTATCTGGATCGATATAACGCATAAAATACCAGCTTGAACCTGCACTACCAGGCATGGTTGAGGTTTCACGCTTTCCTTTAACACCGTCTTTCTCATATTGTTTCCACTCCGTTGCATTTTCAAGAGGAGCTTTACCATTCTTACCTTTGTAATTTTCAAGTACAGGTAAAATAAGTGGTAATTCACTATCACTTAATACGTGAATTTCATTATTTTCTGTATAAACAACTGGCACTGGTTCTCCCCAGTATCTTTGTCTAGCAAAAATCCATTCACGGAAATGGTAATTCACAGATCTACGTGCAACACCCATCTTACTTAACTTCTCAGTAATTGCTCCTTTTGCTTCTTCCACTGTAAGTCCTGTAAATTCTTCTGAGTTCATTAACTTGCAACCTTTGCCAAGATATTCACCCTTTTCAAATGCTTTCTCACTTACATCTGCTCCATCAATTACTTGAATCATAGGGATGTTATGAACTACCGCATATTCAAAATCTCTTTGGTCATGAGAAGGAACTGCCATAACTGCACCTGTTCCATAGCTTGCTAATACGAAATCACCGATGAACAAAGGAACTTCCTTACCATTCACTGGATTAATTGCAGAGATACCATTTAAGATACAACCTGACTTTGTCTTATTAAGCTCAGTACGGTCCATATCATTCTTCTTAAGAGTTTCATTAATATAATCTTCTACTTCTTCCTTGTTCTCAATTCTAGGCATCAAGTCTTTCACAATCTGACCGTCTGGAGCTAGTACCATGAAAGTAATACCGTAAATTGTTTCAATACAAGTTGTATAGATAGAGAAATTCCCTCCACCAACAATCTCAAAATCAACTTCCACACCTTCGGATTTACCAATCCAGTGTCTTTGCATGTCCTTCGTGGATTCTGGCCAATCGATTTCCTCTAAGCCTTCTAATAATTTTTCAGCAAAGGCTGGTTGATTGATTACCCATTGCTTCATATTTTTACGAATAACTGGATAACCACCACGTTCTGATTTACCATCAATAACTTCATCATTTGATAATACTGTACCAAGTTCCTCACACCAGTTTACTGGCATATCAATGTATTTTGCATAACCATCTAAATATAATTGTTTGAAAATCCATTGTGTCCATTTATAGAATTTTGGGTCACTAGTAGCAATCATTTTAGACCAGTCATAGTCAAAACCAAGTTCTTTTAACTGTTTTGAGAAGGATTCAATATTTTTTTCTGTAAATCCATTCGGGTGATTTCCCGTACTAACAGCATATTGTTCTGCTGGTAAGCCAAAGGAGTCATATCCCATTGGATGCAATACATTATAACCTTGCATACGTTTCATACGTGATACAATGTCTGTTGCTGTATATCCTTCTGGGTGACCTGCATGAAGACCAACTCCTGATGGATAAGGGAACATATCTAGTACATAATATTTAGGTTTACTAAAATCCCATACATCGGTCTTAAATGTTTCATTCTCTTCCCAATATTTCTGCCATTTCCCTTCAATTTTTTGAGGATCATAATGTTGTTCCATGTTTTTTCTCCATTCTTTTGCTTTTATATAAAGATATAAAAAAATCCCTTCGCCTCCAATAAAGAGACGAAAGGATAAACCTACCGCGGTACCACTCTAATTCAGGGCTAACCCTGCACTTAAATTCTATAACGGGAATTCCCGCTAAGGTCTACTTAAGTTCAACCTTAGAGTTCATAGACGAGTTCAAAGCTTCCCAGATTATCTTCCACCCACCGATAACTCTCTGTTACTGGAACTTACTTCTACTACTTCTAATCATAACCTTTGTCTTATCTGATAATACACTAAACTTTTATTCTCAATATGTCAAGTGGAGCTATGAAAAATTATGAAATTAATATCATTCGTATCTATTACTTTACTTATGATACGATTCTCCGAAACACATATTATTTCTTTTTTGGATAAGGCTGGCCACTGATCTACTTCTTTTAATTTTTCTTCATATATATTCTTAAAATCCTCAAATTCTGTCTCATCCATTCCATGACCATAATCATAAATCATTTGTGTTCCTATATTATACTCATCTAATACTGGTCTACCATTTGGAAAATAATCAATCTCAAAGGATAACGGCATGCTTATTCAAAACTAGTTATAATTTGACATAAAAAATCAGGATTGTTTCACTTAATCAAGGAAACGGTCCTGATTTATTTACTTTATATTTGAGTTAAATAACATGAATTGATACTTTAATTATTTTTGGAGTTTCTTTCAGAGTACTTTACCCATGTATAGAATATAAGGATTATTCCTATAACAAGGCAACCAGCACTGACAGCTCCAATAAAGCCTGAAAAAAATTGTTCATATGCCTTTTCACCGGGTTGCCATATAACAGAATAAAATGCTGTAATGAAGGATATTAATAAAGCACATATCGCCCCAACCAATGATTCATTTCTTTTCAAATTTTGAATTTCAGTAAGCAATAAGTTTATAGTTTTATTACTTTCTACCTCTAAACTTTCTGGTTCAATGTATTCACCCTTTAATAATTCACTCATTGAGACCTCCAATACTTTACTTAGCTCTTCAAATAATGAGCTATCTGGTAGGCACTTACCACACTCCCATTTTGACACCGCTTTATCCGTTACATTTAGATACTCTCCAAGCTCTGCCTGTGTGATTTTTTTCTTTTTTCTAGCATCCGCTATAAATAATCCAATTTTTTTTGCATCCATGTTTAAACCTCCTTTACTAGCATAATAAATCCCAATTCACTAAATAAAAACCCACCACAGGTAGAATTGGTAGAGTATATGTAGATTTTGTCTATCAATTAGATTCATTGTATCAGACTCACTTATCAGAAACAACTCATTCTACTTAAGGCAAGTGGCCGAATTACTAGTTTTCAGCTACCCAACCGCTTGACGCCCGTCGGAATAAAAAAAGACCCAAGTCCTAAGACTTGAGTCTAATTATATAAATGTTAATAGCGAATCAACCATTCCTGAACTTATACATAAATTATTAATTAATAGTTCTCTTTTCTCACTTCAAAGTAACTTTGAGAATATTTGCACACTGGACATACTTCAGGTGCTTTTTTACCCATCACAAGATGTCCACAAACACGACATTCCCACATTGTTTCTTCACCTTTTTCGAATACCTTTTGCATCTCAACATTATTTAATAATGCACGATATCTTTCTTCATGGGATTTCTCTATTGCAGCGACTCTACGGAAACGTTCTGCTAGTTCAGCGAAGCCCTCTTCTTCTGCATCTTTCGCAAAACGATCATACATATCTGTCCATTCGTAATTCTCACCTTCTGCTGCATGTAATAGATTTTGTGCTGTATTTCCAAGGTTACCAAGTTCTTGATACCAGATTCTTGCATGTTCTTGCTCATTTCTTGCTGTCTTTAAGAAAATTTCGGACAATTGATCATATCCTTCTTGTTGTGCAATATTTGCAAAATATGTATATTTATTTCTTGCTTGGCTTTCCCCAGCAAATGCTTCCATTAAATTTTTCTCAGTCTTTGTTCCAGCATAGATATTTCCGTTGGATTCCTTTTGTTCTACTTTCTCAAATTTAGAAGCTGGTTGCTTACACACAGGACATGTAAAACCTTCTGGTAACTCTCCTTCATGAATATATCCACATACAGTACAACGGTATTTTACAGTTTCACTCATCTTAAATTTTCCTCCTAATAATTCACTTTTATCTTGATAATAAGTATGTAACATCTTTTCCGCTAATTCTGATAG
>CAJJLI010000055.1 GCA_905192625.1 uncultured Clostridium sp.
CTTTTGCACAGGATAGTACTCATTCTGCGGATGCCGCTATGTCAAGCCATTGATTCCTATTCTGAATATAAATCACAACGAAAATTACTAAGAAAAACTACTATTAGTAAAACAGATGGTAAGTTTTTATCCAATGATTTTATTAGTAAATATAAACACAGACCCAATCCATTCTCAACGGAACTTGGAAAGTTTGTTTATTATCGTACCTATAGTAGACCAATCCCTGAAGAGAACAGACGTGAAGATTGGTGGGAAACTGTATTCCGTGTAGTTGAATTTAATACAGGTTTGCAAGTAGACGCAATGAAACGACAAGGAATAGAAGTAACAGATTTTATTCTAAACGAATTAAGAATGGAAGCAGAACAAATTTATGACTTGATTTATAACCTGAAATTATTCCCATCCGGAAGATCCTTATGGGTTGCAGGAAGTAAATCCTCTTATCTATTTCCTTTAAGTAATTTTAACTGTAGCTTCTTAGCAATAGATAGTCTAGAAAAGTTCGCAGAAATATTCTTTGTTCTTATGTTAGGAACTGGAGTTGGTCTGTCTGTCCAAAGACAATATGTTGAAAAGTTGCCAAAAGTAAATAGTAAAATTGAAGTAATTCATAAAGCATATGATGCAGTACCAAAGAAATTAAGAAAAGAATATACAGAACTAAAAGTTATTAATAATAATGCAATTGAGCTAGAAATCGGTGACAGCAAGTTTGGTTGGAGCAAGGCCATCGATATGTACTTTGAAATTATTTCTTCCAAACAATATGCTGACGTTGAATTTATTTTCATCAATTATAATAATGTTCGTCCTGAAGGTGAACGATTAAAAACATTCGGTGGTTACGCATCTGGACATAATAACATCAAGCAAATGTTTACTAAGATCGATCGTATTTTCAAGGAGAAAAGACGTAATAATCAAGGACAATGGCAAGTAATCAAACCTATTGATTGCTTGGATATTGCAACTATCATCGCTGAAAATGTTGTATCTGGAGGGGTTCGACGCTCTGCTGAAATCGTATTCTGTGATAGCGACGAACAAGAGGTATTAAATGCGAAGGCGAACTTATATTACCAAGATGAGTCTGGTAATTGGGTAAGTAACACAAATATTTTAAATCGTTCTTTATCAAACAACACCGTTATCTACGAGCACAAACCATCCAGAGTAGATCTTCATAATCATTTCGAAAAATTAAAAGTATCAGGTGAACCTGCTTTTGCTAATTTCGAAGAAATGATACGAAGAAGAGCCGATGTTCAAGGTGGAAACCCTTGTTTTGAAATCATGTTACGTGATCGCGGGGTATGTAATCTTACTGAAGTCAATATGATGGGCTTTGTAAACGAAGATGGCACTTATGATAAGGAAGGATTACTAAAGGCTCAAAAATATTCCGCTCATATTGGTTATCGCATGGCTAGTATTGAATTAGAATTGCATGAGTGGGACCTTGTAAATAAAGAAGATCGATTAACTGGTTGCTCTTTAACTGGTGTTATGGACTTTAGAAATGCAACTAATATTTCAGATGAAGAATTTGGCCAGTTACTAAAGGAACTTCGAAGTGTTGCTAAAAATTCTGCAAACGAATTAGCAGATTTATTAAAAATGAATCGTCCAAAGCTAGTAACAACTGTAAAACCTTCTGGAACAATAAGCCAGTTGCCAACGGTATCCAGTGGAGTTCACTTCTCCCATGCTCCTTATTATATTCGAAGAGTACGGGTAAACGCGCAAGATCCACTAGCAAAAGCAATGCAGGCTGCTAATTTCCCATGGCATCCTGAGGTGGGACAAACAATAGAAAATCATAAAACTAAAGTGTTCGAATTCCCAGTAAAAGCTCCGGAAGGTAGAACAAAATATGATGTTTCAGCAATTGAACAGCTTGAATTATACAAATTGATGATGAAGAATTATGTAGATCATAATGCATCCAATACGATTCATGTACGTCCAAACGAATGGGATGATGTGGAACAATGGGTATATGATAATTGGGACGATATTGTTGGTGTAACTTTCCTCTCCCTTGATGACAGCTTTTATCAGCTACTTCCTTATGAAGCCATTTCAAAAGAAAAATATGAGGAATTGTTAGCAAAACAGCCAAAATTTAATCCATCCATCTTAAGACAATATGAAACCTTTGAAGAAGAATTTGAGATTTTAGATCAAGATTGTGATTCTGGATTTTGTCCAATTCGATAAATCATTTTCTGTAAAAGATTTATTATTCATTACAAAACCTATTCTCTTCTCTGTACCTTAAAAAAGCTTCCTAGATTCTAGGAGGCTTTTTTAAATTATTATATAATTCAAAATTCATCATGGTAGCCAGCAATGCAACTAAGTAAAAGCTTCTAATTTGTATATTGCTATTCAATGTCCATAAATGTCTTAAATATATTTTTTATTTTCTTTCATAATTCCGCACAATTCCTGTTTTATCCTTACGCATCATCCATCTTTATCGAAGCGTATTTTATGTTATAAGGTAAAGCATTATGATTTTATTTTCTCTAACATAAAAAAGAGACTGCCTATAATGACAATCTCCTCTTTAGTAATTCTATCTACTTTACGCTAGTTCTATATAATTTCCATCCTTCGTAATTTCAAATAATGGAAGCTTCTTTAAGAATACAATATCCTCTCGATTCGCTGCATCTCCCTCTGCTAGAATTGCTGCTTTATGTACGATGTTCGCATTTGCTTTTTCAGCCAAACGCTCTAAGGCTGCCAAAGACTCACCGGTTGAAATAACATCATCGATTAAACACACTCGTTTGCCAGCAACCTTAGCTGCATCTGCTTCATCCAAAAATAAGTTCTGTTCTTCAGTTGTTGTAATCGAATTTACCGTTTCTGATACCACGTTTCTCATATAAGATTTTACTGATTTTCTAGCTACGATAAAGGACTTATGATTTAACAAGCGACTTATTTCATAGGCAAGGGCAATCCCCTTTGCTTCTGCAGTCATAATATAATCAACATCCTGTAACTGTTTTACCAACTCTTTTGCTGCTACCTGAATCAATTCTGTATCGCCTATTACAACAAAGCTTGCATAAGCCAAATCTTCCTTAATAGCTACATAAGGTAACTCTCTTGTAAGTCCACATACTTCATATCTAAATGTATTCATATTTACCTCACTTTCCCTTAAGCCCCAAAAATAAAACGTGCTACAATACCAGCAAGCATTCCAAGGAATGGATCTGATATTGCTGTCACACCCATAGTAATTCCACCAACCATTGGATTTCCAGCCACAGCTGATGCTGCATTAGAAGGAACCGTTACCATAAGTCCAAGAACTAATAAAAAGCCTGAAATGGATGCAGTCGGAACGTACTTCCCTATCTTAGGAAGTAAACCAAAGATTAAAATTAATCCCATAATAACCATCATCGCGATACCAGACCATAGAGCATGTGGCGCACTTCCTGTCGCTGATATGATAGATTCAATAGGGGAACCACCAAAGAAAGATGATACCATATCCGCAACGGAACTTATAACGGATAGATGATCAATATTAACTTCTGTGTTTGCCATACTACCAGTTATGGCACCAAATGAAATATTTGAACCAATATTTAAACAAACCATGCCAAGTGCACCACGGAGAACACGAGCATTCATTGTTAATTTCTGACGTTCAATTTTTTCTTTCTCTACAACTATAAAATTATTTTCACCTTTTATGTATCTACCAACGATACAGGATAAAATTACGGACACAGTAATTGTGTATACTAAATTCTGAGTAAAACTATATACGATAACTGCACTGATTCCAGAAACTGCGCCGATTATTTTATCATTCTTAAACATATCTACTGCTGCTTTTGCAAGGATTAAACCAACACCTGCCATCATTCCCGCCGCGATGTTTGGTCCAATGAAATCTACAACTTTTGTTAATAATCCAAACAAACCAATGAGTGCCATAATCATAGCACCATAAAAAATCATAGAGACACGTTCTTCTTTATTCTTACCAGCAGTACCTGCATAAGTTATGGTCTCCGCCTGGTACGAAATCGGTGCTACACATCCAGTTACAGCATTCCCAATGGCTCCTGTGAAAAATGCAAAGGCAGTTGGTATGGATGCAAACCCAAAACTTAGAGCCAACAGCCCCTGTGGTAAACCATTTAAAACTACACTAATGATTGCTAAAATGTCTTGCAATAATTCGTTCATATAGAATCACTCCGTTCTTTCATCGTCTTTTGTATTACACTACTAATGTACTTTATTACAGTGCGATTGACAAATAACGAATTCTTGCGAGTTTAAGAAGTTGTCCTTATAGGAAATAAATGCAAATAAAAAGATCGTTGGTAAACGATCTTTAAAGTAAACTTTAATATCCCATAATACTATCTATTAGAACCTCTTCTCCCTCGGAAGTATATAACGATACGATATTGCTATTCGCAGGTATTATCACAGCGAATGGCTCTAATGGTCTGCGTTTAGTACATACCTTTCAATAAATTCAGCCACTCCATCTTCATCATTTGTTAAAGTTATGTAATCAGCGGCTTCCTTTACTTCTTGTAAGGCATTCCCCATAGCCACACCTATACCACTTGCCTGTAACATTCCGATATCATTCGTATCATCTCCAAATGAAATAACGCAATCAGATGTTATATTATAATGTTTCATCAATATTTTGATTGCATTTTCTTTCGTAGCCTCTTTACTTGTAATAATTGCAGTATTATTAATCGTTGCTTGATATCTCATAGAAGGGGAGATATATTGTTCAATATTAACCTTTTCATAGCCATTCAAAACAATTCTAAACCTTTGAAAATCACATTGTGTTAATGCCATAATACTTTCATCAAGAATCTCATTGGTAACGGTATTGATGAGTTTATTACCTCTATAGCAATATGGTTCGCAGTAACAACTCATATTTATGTCTGGGACCACTTTATACATCTGACTCATAAATGTAATTGCATCAGAATACGGTATGTTGTTCTGCGCAATCAAATTTCCATCTGCGTAAATCATGGCACCGTTATAATTCGCAATACAGTCGCAAGGTAAATTATTTAAAAACTGTTTTATTTTTCTCGGGGATCGTACCGTAATATAACCAATAAGCAAACCTTGATTTTTGCATTGGATTATTGCGTTTCTATTTCTTTCGGAAATTTCATGTTCTGAATTTAAAAGTGTGTCATCTAGGTCAAAGAATAGTGCTTTCAAGTAATACTCCTTTCAAACTAAATACTTTTCTGCAAGCGGGTAAAATTAAATCTCTTCTACTACTTCTTATATCCAAGAAGCACCTCATCTCTAAAACGTTCAAATACCTTCTCTTCTGTATTCTTTCTAACACAGGAAATCCATTTTTTATCCGATCCACTGCTGCATAAATTCAATCTGCAATTTCTTAACGATGATCTATAAGAAATCTTGTAACGCCGAATTTAAGATTTTTAATTGAATGTTTATGATACACATGGTTCAATAATTTGAAATGAAACTGTATCGCAATCAATTTCTGCCATTATACCTACAGGGATTACCGTCATTGGCGTTCGATGTGAAAAATCTACATTCTCTAAAACAATAAGATCTTCTCGGTTCGCTTCATATTTTAAAAATTTCAATAACACCCCTTCCTCTTCTTCATTTAATTGGTTCACAATAAGGCCATTTGCATCTTTAAAAACTCCTGCGGCATCCAGCGCACGCAGTTCATGCAGCCCAGCTAATGCACTACCATAAGGAGAACCGATTTCTAAAAAAAGAATGCATTCTTTAAAAAACTCAGGTTTCGGAAAATATTTTGTACCCATGATTTGCCTTAATGGAGTACCGCAACCACCAAACAACCTGCCTCGTGCCTTACCATTGTAGTATCTTGTAACCAGTGTTCTTCCTCCAAGAGATCTCACTCTCAGATATTGGTTTCCATTCAATATTGGTATAGACATCACATGGCTTTATTTCTCCAATGATATCTTTATGAAATAGGGATTTTTCTATGGGTAGCTTTGTATAAGAATCTAATTTTACTGGTTGAGCGATCGGGGTTAAAATATTTGGACCATAAAATGATACAACTCCGGCCATAGCAAATACAGTTGTCCAAGAGGTTATATCAGAATAGCCCATAAATATCTTAGGATTTTCATGTATGGCATTAAGATCGATAAATGGTAGCACACGATAAGAGTCGTCACCACCCATAATACAAATAATTCCATGAACATCTTTATTTTTTATTGCCCACATAAGATCAGCGCCACGGGCTTCTGGATGTTTATAAAGATAATCACTTCCCAACAATGCATTCGGAGTCATTAAGACATTCAACTGATAGATTTCTTCAAGACGTCGTTTCCCCTCATATAATCTAGAAATCATATCATCATCCCCGCCTCTTCCGCCAGAAATAGATATAAGTGCAATGGTATCCCCTGCTTTTAATGCTCTTGGTTTTAATAGTTCCTGCATAACTTCCCTCCCTGTTATGAATGGCCTTTTATTAAAGTATATTTTTTCCAACCGAATAAGTCAATGGATATCATGAATAGATTACCTCAACAGAAATGTTAAAATACATATATATAAGAAACCTCTTATTCCTAAGATTATTAAGATAATGAAGATTCTGTACCTCTAGTAAAATATACTACAATACTAGATTTTTTTCGATAATTCTACTCAGAGGCTATTTTTAACACTTGAGTATGATTTAGCGACTTATTTTGACATTAAAAAACTACCAACTACTCTCCGAAGTTCACCATAAATGTTAAACCTGTAGAATAACATTTCGACATACTTCTTTGCGTAGTTCGTAGTTTTAAGATTAATATTTAATACTAACAGGGAAGTCCCCCACTTTGGCAGAGACTTACCTGCTCCAGTAGGATTTCAACTTCCTGCTGAAATTCCGCGTGCCGGTAATGAGGTTATGAGCTGTAGTATAAGCAGATTGCAAATATCTGATTTGACTTTATTTCATATAAGGCGAATGTTATTATTTTGAGAGTGACTTTGTACTTATCTCATACATTCTTACTAGTTGACCGCTATCTTCCTCAACCATACATAGATAATGCCACCCACACTTTTCATAAAATTGTTCATGATCCGTAATTAAATATACGTTAGAATAGCCCAAAGCCTGTGCTTCTTTACAAGAGAAATCAAGCATAGATTTCGCAACTCCACAATTTCGATATTCTTTTTCAACAAAAACTGCACACACATTTGGTGTCAAATCTTTTCGCTTATGAAAATCATTTTCTATCAATCCGAAACCGCCAATTATTTTATCTTTATCAATAACCAGATACCACTGTGGTACTTTTGATGGATTTTTCTGACTCTCTTGTATGCTTTCTAAATACACAGTTTCTGGCACTTTCCACTTTTCATGAAACCAAGCTGCTGCTTTATCGCTCATGTCCACTCTATCTCTTAGTGAAATGATTTCCCATTCCTTATTGTTATGTTCCATCTATTTTATGTCCTTTTTTATTTTATTATAGTGAATTTCATAGTATTATACTCTTTAATAATCCTACTACAAGTTATTACATCCATTTAATTTCTTATTAGTAATTTATTGTCCTGCAATTCAGTATAAAATACTTCTCTAACATCGTTAATCTTTGAAAGAATATTGACACTTATTTGTTGTCCTCATCATAAAATCCTCGATATTCTTTCGGCAAAAGTTCAGCAATCTTCACCATTATATGGTTTAAACACTTCGCTTCCCATTCATCTTTTGATTCCTCTTCACTTATTTTAGGCAATTTAAAAGCACTACCTATATTAACAGTAATATCTGCATCATTGAAAGTTTCTTTTTCCATATCTTTCTTGATTGGCATAAATTTTTCCGATCCGCTAATACCGATTGGTACAATTGGAGCATTGGTAAGCTTCGCAAAGAGCAAGATTCCTTTTTTCGCTTCAATCATTTTCGCTGTTCTACTGCGTGTTCCCTCTGGGAATATCAAAATACTGTTCCCTTCTTTTACTGTATGAATCACCTTTTTTATTGCCTCTTTATCTGGTGAGTTTGGAGTTATTGATATTGATCGTACGGTTTTAAATCCTAAACTTGTAAAGGAATTGGATGATAATTTTTTGCCAGCAACAAATATAACATTCTCTTTTTCTAGTACTTTGTTCAAAACTAAACCATCCGAATTGCTTAAATGATTGCACACAAACAAATAAGGTCTTTTAAAGTCACAATTTAAGTTTTCCAAACCTTTTACTTCTAAATTAACATGCTTCTTTATCTGCATATCTACATAAAACCTAACAAACTTAGCGGTCAAAGGCTCTGGTAACAGATTAATAAACTTCAATAATAATCTATTCATTATACACTAACCCCTTCATGATATTATAATTATTTTAAAATGCGATTTCTCGAGAAATACCCTCATCATTATACATCATTTTATTTATTATTTTAATAGAATAATAAATAAGAGAGCTTGCAATAGCTCATTTCGCTTTATTATATCATGAACAATATTATAAAATCACCTATTTTGTTTTATTCATAATATCATTATTTATCTCATCCATGTCTTCTAGCATGCTTGCATTCCTTTTATAGGCATCTCTCTTTCGTTTCGCATCTCTTTTGGATATTCCTTTCGCCTCTTTTGTAATCAATTTACCAATGATAAAAAAAATTACAAGCATCCCAATAAAAACCCAATCATCCCATGCCATATCCTTGCTCCTCTCTTTTTAAGTAACCGGAATCACACGTCTATTCTCTATAAAAATATTTCACCTATGTAAATAGTATCGTCA
>CAJJLI010000056.1 GCA_905192625.1 uncultured Clostridium sp.
ATACGATTTGAGGGCACCGTGTTATAGATGCCGGGTGTTTCTGAAATAATGCGGCTACCAGCTTACTACAAAGGATATGAGGACGTTAAATGATGCCGACGTACTTATTTTAAATGGCGGAGATATGGAATTGTTTTTAGAAGATGTCGTTACAATGTATCCTTCACTAGAAGTAATTGATGCATCGGAACATATATCCTTATTGGAAGGGATAGAGCATGTACATGGTGAAGAAGCGCATTCAGAAGAAATTCATACCGAAGATTTTCATGGTGCTGATTCTCATATAGAAGATGTGCATACGGAAGATTCACATGCAGATGAGAATGTTGAAATGGAGAGCCACGACTCATCTACTGAGGATGCTCATGCTGAAGAAGATTCGGTAAAAATAGAGGATAATCAAATAAGTTCAGAGGATTCTCATAACCATGAAGGTCATGTGCATAGTGATATAAATGGTCACGTATGGTTAGATATGAATCGTTATCTTGTTCAAATAGAAACAATTGCGAATGCATTGTCGAAATATGATATGGACAATGCAGGTTTATATTTAAAGAATGCGAATATTTATATGGATAAAGTTTCAAAATTAAAAGATGAATTTGAAGAGACATTTTCAAAAGTAGCAGGACTTGAGATCGTTGGATTTCATGGAGCGTTTGCTTATTTAGCAGATGAACTTTCATTTGATATGATTTATTCATTAGATATGGATTCAGATACTGTCCTAAGTGCAGGAGAGATTGCTACCGTGATTGAGGAAGTAAAGCAACATAAAGTGAAATATTTATTAGCAGAAGACCAATATAGCAAAGATATTGCAAAACGTATTGCAGAAGAAACTAATGCTAATGTGTATTTACTTGAAACATTGGTGAGTGGAGAATTAAATAAGGATGCATATTTAATAGGGATGCAAAAGAATTTAGCTACACTTAAGAATATGTTATTTCAATAGATAGAAGAAAGGATGTAATTCCTATGCAACATGAAACGAATCAGAATAAATCGAACAAGGGATTGATTGCTACTTGTGATGAAATGAAAAAGCAATCAGCTGCTTGTGGTCTTCATTGCATTAAAATGCAAGAGATAGGAGTTACAATCGGGAAAACAAAGATTATTGAACATATCAATCTTCATGTTCACTGTGGTAGATTGACTGTAATCATTGGAAGAAACGGTGCTGGAAAATCCACACTGATTAAAGCAATTTTAGGTGAGATAAAACACGAAGGAAAAATAGAGTTCAATGATATGAAAAATAATCGCATGCCTGATTTAAGAATCGGTTATGTACCTCAGCATTTGAATATCGAAAAGAATACACCTACCAGCGTATATGATATGTTTGCTAGTTATATAAGTAACATACCTGTATTTTTAAGGAAATCAAAAAAGGTATATCAAAAAGTGTATGAACAACTAAAATTGTTCGAGGCACAAGGTCTTATTGATAAACAGGTGTGTGATCTTTCAGGCGGAGAGTTACAACGAGTGTTACTATCCATAGCCTGCACCCCTGTACCGAATTTATTACTTTTGGATGAACCTGTTTCTGGCGTTGATCGCAATGGTATGGAATTGTTCTATAAAAACATAGATATGTTGAAGAAAAATTATGACTTGGCATTGATTCTAGTTTCTCACGATTTAGAATTTGTGGAGCGTTATGCAGATTACGTTATTCTTCTTGATAAAACAATTATTAAAGAAGGCACACCACAAGAAGTGCTAAATAGTAAAGAGTTTTGTGACGTGTTTGGAAAGTCAAGGAATAAGTGGGTTAAGTTATAGCTAAGATAAAGGTTAGGAGAAAACAGTGGAAACTATTTATCATATATTAGAAGCGTTAATACCATATGATTTTATATCATACGATTTTATGAAAAATGCATTGATTGCGATATTAATCATTACACCGCTTTTTGGAATTTTGGGAACGATGATTGTAAATAATAAGCTTGCATTTTTTTCGGATGCCTTGGGACATTCGGCATTTACTGGAATGGCAATCGGCATTATACTTGGTATTTCAGACACAAATATATCGATGGTTGTATTTGCAGTCATATTTGCTTTGCTACTTAATAAAATTAAGCATATGAATCGAATATCAAACGATACAATAATTTCTGTATTTTCCTCTTTAAGTACAGCAATTGGACTAGTTATCCTTTCTAGGGGAGGAAATTTCTCAAAGTATTCCTCATTTTTAGTTGGTGATATACTAAGTATTACACCAAAAGAAATATTATTGCTGTTTTTAATATTTGTGGTTACAGTTTTTGTTTGGTGTTTTTGTTTTAACAAATTGCATGCCATAAGTTTGAATACTAGTTTGGCAAAAAGCAAGCATATTTCAATAGGTTTTTTTGACAACATATTTGTAATATTAATTGCATTAATCGTAATGTTATCAATAAAATGGGTAGGTATATTAATTATTAATGCACTACTTATCCTACCAGCAGCATCCGCCAGGAATTTGGCGGAGAATATGAGAGAATATCATCTCTTTTCTATAATCATTGCCATGTTTTCCGGATTATTAGGATTATTGCTGTCCTTTTTCTTGAGTTTGGCAACTGGACCAACGATAGTAATCATAGCTTCTATTATATTTTTTATAACATTATGCTTTAGGAATGTAATAAAAGGATAAGTTTTATTAAGATTGTAAAGAAAATTTGGGATATAATAGAAAAAATAAAAGATTAGTAGTATAATAGTGAATAGCGTTGGATTCCAATAAAATATTTAATAAAGTACTTATAAAAAATGGATATTTTAAAATCATATTAATTATGTTTGACATGATGATAAGTTCGATCAAGCAAACATTTAAAATAATGAAAGTTGACAGCTTAGTAAGTATGACTATTGCAATGTTTAACATAATGAGCTAATGATTAAGTAAAAGTTTAACATATGAAAGGTTTGACAGATCAATAAGATCGATCTAGGAAAAAGCTTATCATCATGAAAGTTTGACAGATTAATAAGTCTGATAAAGTTTAACATTGTAAAAGTTCGAGTGAATTAAGTCCAAACTAAGTAAAGTATAACATAATGGAAATTCGACATGACAATAAGTGTCTGATTAAAGTAAAAGTTTAACACAGTGAAAGTTCGACATGATAGAAAGTGTTCGATATAAGTACAGTATAACAGAATGATAGTTCAACATAATAAATAATTTAACATAATATCTAGTTCAAAAGAGTGACATACTGTGAAATGAGAATACATGGAAGGTTGTGATTATATGCATGGGAAAAAGGTATATGCAAAGATTGTAGTTAATTTGATTCTAACGATAGCACTTATTCTTTTGGTAGTGTATATTGTACCACGTTTATTTAGCTTTTTTATACCTTTTGTAATAGCATATATTATCTCTTTAGTTGCAAATCCAGTTGTAAGATTTATGGAACGAAAAGTTAAAATAGTACGTAAACATGGCTCCGCAATCATTATTATAGCGGTACTTGCAGCGATTTTTGCATGTATTTATTTTGCTTTTGTTTTTTTATCAAAACAAGTTGTATTATTAATTGAAGATATACCCAATATAGCGAGAGCACTTACTGAATTGATGAATGAGCTTTCTATAAAATTAGAAAAGGCCTACGACATATTACCAGATAGTTTACAAATTGTTTTTACGAATTTTGGTCAAAACACGGAACTATATTTATCAAAGTTTTTTAACGGAATCGAGCCACCATCAATACCAGAGGTGAGCGGTTATGTAAAAAACTTTGCAAATCTATTATTTATGATAATTATAACGATATTGGCGACTTATTTTTTTATTGCAGAGCGAGATAAAATGGCAGAGTTTTCGAATCGTATACTTCCAGAATCAGTTAAACAGGGGTATAAACTAATTGTTGATAATTTTAGAGATGCAGTTGGTGGATATTTTAAAGCTCAATTCAAAATAATGATTCTACTTCTATTTATTATGTTTGTTGCATTTGAAATAATGAGAGTAGAGTTTTCGTTTTTACTAGCTCTTGGAATTGCTTTCTTAGATTTCTTGCCAGTGTTTGGGACAGGAGCTATTCTTGGTCCATGGGCTATTATAGAAATTATAAGTGGGAACTATATAAGAGCGGTGTTTGTCATTATCATATACCTTGTTTGCTTGCTAGTAAAACAAGTATTGCAACCTAAAATGGTTGGAGATAGTATTGGAATTAGTCCGTTTGCAACCTTAGTTTTTATGTTTATTGGATACCGAATATCGGGAGTATTTGGTTTGATCATAGGAATACCAATTGGGATGGTATTGGTTAATTTTTATAGAATCGGAATGTTTGAGAGAATTATTAGGGGATTTAAGATAATTTGCTCAGATATAAACGAGTTTCGAAAATACTAGGATGACCTCATTTCAGATGTTGTAACAGATGAAATGGTAAAAATAAATGACATTACGTATGGAATAGAAAGATGGGATATTATGAGTCGGGCAAAGACGTATCGATATGAGCAGGAGAGTACAATATCGACAGAAGATGTAAAGTGTATTTTACTAGATTATAATATTGGGAAAAAACCACTTGCTAAATTACTAGGGTGGGGAGAAACTACAATCATTCGTTATATTGAAGGAGATATTCCTACTTGTGAATATTCACAGAAGTTGTTACAAATAAAAGAAGATCCAAATTATTATTATGATATACTTTTAAGAAATCAAGATAAATTAACTACAGTGGCTTTCAAGAAAAGTAAAAAAGCTGTGCTAAGTATTTTGACACGCTCAAAAATTAATATAGTCGCTCAATATATCATCAATAGAGCAAATGGAGAAATAACACCAAGAAGAGTACAAAGTGTTTTATTTTATTCACAAATACTCTCCCTTGTTTTCACAGGAAAAGAAATGTTTGATGATCTATATAAAGAAAATTATAATAATGTTCCATATTTAAATCTTTATGAAAGTATGAAGAAAAATGGTATTAAAGTAATTGATATGAATACAGATTTTATTACGAAAAAAGAACGTGATATTATAGAGCATGTATATGAAACATTAGAGTGGTATGGATCTAAGTCAATCAGTGCGTTATATATGTTAGAGAGCAATGAATATTTAACCTTTGATTATAGAAAAAAGGATCGAACAATTCCGATGGAAGCTTTAAAAAATGATTACAAAAATATCTTTGAGCGTTATAACATCGTGCATGTGAAGGATTTTTCATTGTATGTTCAAAGAAGAATGAAAGAACTTAGTTTAAAAAAGGAAATATTAAAAAGAGTATAAGCAATACTTAGATATAGACTACAAATTAAAGATAGAGTTCAATATATGGTATATGAAAAGGGTCAGAAAAGGAAAGCCATACAGATCTATTACATAAAGAAAGAGCTGCCACTTATAACTAAGTGTATCAGCTCCTTTTTTGTATCCTAATAAAAGTAAAACACTGGATATGCCTGTATGTTTCAGTTTGAATTAGCTTCAAGTAAAAAACCTCCTATGATGTACTAGATGTGGGTTTGCCAACCACAAAAATTACATAGGAGGTATCCAAAAATGGATATGAATAGTTTAGTCATACGAAATGTGAATGAAGTATCATTTAGTTTTTACACAAAAGCATAGAATACAAATGGAATATTCGAATCCTTAGGCACATTCGTATCCTTAGACACATTCGTATCCTTTGGAATAATCGTATCTTTTGGAATAATCGTATCTTTTGAGACATTCATATCCTTTGGAATATTCTTATACTTATTTTCTATTTGATCTTTTACGTAAAGTAGGATCAAGAATTTTTTTACGAATACGTAAGTTTTTAGGAGTAACTTCAAGTAATTCATCGGTATCAATAAATTCAAGAGATTGCTCTAAGCTTAAAATTCTTGGTGGGGATAAACGTAATGCATCATCAGAACCTGATGAACGAGTGTTTGATAATTGTTTACGTTTACATACATTAACTTCAACGTCTTCAGCTTTACCATTTTGTCCAATTACCATACCACTATAAACTTTTTGTCCAGCTCCAATAAATAGAGTACCACGTTCTTGGGCGTTATATAAACCGTAAGTGATTGCTTCACCACTTTCAAAGGCAATTAAGCTACCTTGTTTACGATATTGAATTTCACCTTTAAATGGAGCATATCCTTCATACATTGTATTGATAATACCGTTACCTTTGGTATCTGTCATGAATTCTCCACGGTAACCAATAAGACCACGTGCAGGGATTAAGAATTCCAAGCGAGTGTATCCACCGTTTGCAGTAGACATTCCAAGTAATTCACCCTTACGGCTGGAAAGTTTTTCGATAACACTTCCTGCGAATTCTTCTGGAATATCAATATATGCACGTTCCATTGGCTCTAATAAATGGCCAGCTTCATCTTTTTTGTATAAAACTTCTGCTTTACTTACTGCGAATTCAAAACCTTCACGGCGCATATTTTCAATTAATACTGAAAGATGTAATTCACCACGGCCGGACACCTTATAGCTTTCAGTTGTATCAGTTTCTTCTACTCTTAAACTAACGTCCGTATTAAGTTCGCGGAATAATCGCTCACGAAGGTGTCTAGAAGTTACAAACTTACCTTCTTGTCCAGCAAGTGGACTGTCGTTAACAAGGAAATGCATTGCAATGGTTGGTTCAGAGATTTTCTGAAAAGGAATTGCAACTGGGTTCTCTGGAGAACAAATTGTATCACCAATATGAATATCGGATATACCAGAGATTGCTACGATTGAACCAACGGTTGCTTCAGGTACTTCTACCTTTTTTAAGCCTTCATACTCATAAAGCTTATTAATTTTAACTTTACGACTTTTATTTGGATCATGAGCATTTACAATTACAACATCTTGATTTACTTTTAAGACACCATTATCAACTTTACCAACACCGATACGTCCAACATATTCATTGTAATCGATTGTACTAATTAGAACTTGAGTTCCAGCTTCTTTATCACCTTCTGGTGCTGGAATATATTCAAGGATGGTTTCAAATAATGGTTGCATATTTTGAGGGGTATCATCCAATTCTAAGATAGCAACACCAGATTTTGCAGAAGCGAATATAAATGGACATTCTAATTGTTCTTCACTAGCGTCTAAGTCAATGAAAAGTTCAAGAACTTCATCAATAACTTCTCTAGGTCTTGCTTCTGGACGATCAATTTTATTAATACAAACGATTACTGGTAAGTTAAGTTCCAAAGCCTTTTTCAAAACGAATTTTGTTTGTGGCATAGCACCTTCAAAGGCATCAACAACTAGAACAACACCATTTACCATTTTAAGAACACGTTCTACTTCTCCACCGAAATCAGCATGTCCAGGAGTATCAATAATGTTTATTTTAACTCCATTATAAGAAACTGCTGTATTTTTCGCTAAAATTGTGATTCCACGTTCTTTTTCGATGTCATTGGAGTCCATAACTCGTTCTTCAACGACTTGGTTTGAACGAAATACACCACTTTGTTTTAACAATTGGTCTACAAGTGTGGTTTTACCATGGTCAACATGGGCTATAATTGCGATATTTCTAACATCATCACGTGTCATTTTCATATCTATCCTCTTTCTATAGGGCTGTCAAATCTACATATATATAGGAAACGAATGCGATAGAGCTTTTCATTATATTAGTGATTTGAACAGTTCCAATTTAAATTAAATATTGAGAATTCTCAACATAAGCTATTTATTTTATAGCGTCTTATTTTAGTATGACCGAAATAATGCTAACAATTTCAAGCATTATTTAGTTAATACAATTATTCCTTAAAATTTCACATGTATATTTTGACTAATTATAGGAATAATTTACATAGCAGAAGTAATTACGCCGCTAAAAAATATATTTCAACCACAGTATTGTATCACATTCTATCGATTTTACAAGGATTTTCTTGGGGCTCTAATGAATTTTAGTGATTTTATCGAGGATTACAGGAATTACATAGTAATTTTCAAACGTTATGACGGAAGAAGATTTCCTATTTTTATACATTTTATTATTCGAATAAAATAGTTGAATCATGGCGAAACTACTTGATAACTTGTGGCAATTTATGGTAAGATGGTGATTAATTACGTAATTTGTCTTAAAAAGTAAATGGAAAGTACTTGAAAAGGAAAATATTACCTTATATAATAGGTTATGAAAGAATACAAATTAGTTGTAGAGAAAATTCTGAACGAACTATAGGAAGAGAAGGGAGTCATACGATATGACAGATAAAGTATTTGATAACAATCAAGTAAGTGTTGCGGGCGAGGTAATTAGTGAATTTACTTTTAGCCATGAAGTTTTTGGAGAGGGTTTTTATCTATTGGATGTATTAGTAAGTCGTCTAAGTAATTCATCAGATGTAATTCCAGTCATGGTATCAGAAAGACTTATTGATGTTAAGACGGATTACCGAGGAAAGTTTGTAGAAGTTAGTGGACAATTCCGTTCTTACAATCGTCATGAAGATAGCAAAAATCGTTTAGTTTTATCTGTATTTGCAAGAGAAGTTACAATTACTGACGAGGAGTCTGAGGATAGTAAGCCAAACTATATTTTCTTAGACGGTTTCGTATGTAAACCACCTGTGTATCGTAAAACACCATTGGGAAGGGAAATTGCTGATATACTTCTCGCGGTGAATCGTCCATATGGTAAATCAGATTATATACCATGCATTTGTTGGGGACGTAAT
>CAJJLI010000057.1 GCA_905192625.1 uncultured Clostridium sp.
TATTGACGTTGATGATGTGGAAGCAGTATTTAACTATGATGTTCCACAGGATGAAGAATACTATGTACACCGTATCGGACGTACAGGACGTGCAGGAAGAACTGGTCGTGCATTCAATTTAGTAGTTGGTAAGGAAGTTTACAAATTAAGAGACATTCAACGTTATTGTAAAACTAAGATTAAGTTACAACCGATTCCATCTATGAATGACGTTACTGCAGTGAAGGCAGATAAAATTCTTGATCGTATCAATGACATAATTGAAAAAGAAGATTTAACAAAGATGATCGCGTTAATTGAAGCAAAGGCAAATGAAGAAGATTATACAGCTCTTGATATGGCTGCAGCTTTCTTAAAGATTTCAATGGGCGACGATACAGATTCTTGTGAAGAGGGCAAAACAAAGTTTGATGATTTTGGTGACACTGGTGCTGAAGATGGCATGGTAAGATTATTTATTAACCTTGGTAAGAAACAAAACATCAGACCAGGTGACATACTTGGAGCAATCGCTGGAGAAACAGGTATGCCAGGTAAATTAATTGGAAGCATTGATATGTTTGATAAATATACCTTTGTTGAAGTTCCAAGAGAATATGCAGGTGAAGTTATTCAAGTGATGAAAGAATCTAAGATAAAAGGTAAATCTGTAAATATCGAACCTGCAAATCGCAAGTAAATAGTATTTGTATATCATGATTTAGAAGATATATTTAGTTTAGCAAATGATATTTATATAGGAAGTAATATATAATAAAAAGCTATTTATCCTAGCGCCTACATAAGGTGCGAAGGATAAATAGCTTTTTTCAATTATAGGAAAACCTTATCTATTATTAGTATAGGTATTATTTTAGAGTTATTAATAATGATATTAACGAACAATTGGTATTAAGTCTTTTAACTCATGTATTTCATAAGTTATTGGAAGATTGGAGCTATTTGTAATACCTGCTCGATTATACCAACAAGTATCTATACCAGCATTAATCCCACCTTGCATATCAGAGCTTAGTGAGTCACCAATAATAATTGTTTCGGAAGGATTAAAATTAGGAATGCGATCAAAAACATACTGAAAGAACTCGATTTGAGGTTTTTGGTAACCAGTAACTTCAGAAACAAAAATCTCTTTAAAGTAAGGTAAAAGAGAAGAAGCGGTAAGGCGTTTATATTGTGTATCTGCGACTCCATTTGTTACAATATATAAATCATGAGTGGCCTTTAGTTCATCTAATAATTCAATGGCTCCGGGTATTAACTTATGACCTTTATTCAGTTCTTCGTGATATTCTTTTTCAAAAGCAATTCCGTCAACAGAATGTCCTAATGTCTGAAATAACTTAGAAAATCTAGTGTTAAGGATTTCTTCCCTTTTAATTTCGCCACGTTCGTATGCTTTCCATAGGCTAGAGTTAAGGATATGGTATTGTTCACGAATCTCATCTGTAATTTCAAATCCATGATTATGAAATAGTGAAGTTAGTGCATCGTATTGAGCTGCGTTAAAATCAAGAAGTGTTTCATCTGCATCAAATAATAATGTTTTGTATTTTGGGTTTGTTTGATTTTTCATAAAGTCCGTCCTTTTCTTATATGTTGAGATATATAACTATTATGCCTAAGGTTTTATAATTGAATCAAAAAAAGGTCATAATCATGTGGATTCAATATACCATAAACAAAAAGAATTCATGGTTATGTAGCTATAATTGGTCCTTCCAAGTGAGCTTGCGATTACCACATACTGGGTTTGGTTATATAAAAGTTTCATGGTCATGATGCTTCAATCGGTAGCCTGGGGCAAGTTTGTGTTTACCTCATTCCGCTTTTCATTATAGCATATACATATTTACAGGGATAGACATGTTATTACAGATTTCTTAATATCCTCATTTTTATAATCGGTATATTGGAAGTTTTTGAAAAGGTTTTATTGTTTCTCATTTCATGCTTGTGTATAATAAAAAGAAAATAACAGTAATAGGAGGAGAAGATGGAGCTTGTACTTAGAAATATAACAAAAAAATTTGAGAGTAAAGAAGTATTAAACGGAGCGAATTTTACTTTTAAAAAAGGTAAAATTTATGGTCTTTTAGGTAGAAATGGAGCAGGAAAAACCACCTTATTTAATTGCCTTGCAGGAGAATTAAAAATGGATTCTGGAGAGGCATTCTTAAAAGATGGAAGCACCTCACAAAAGCTAGAAGTAGATGATATTGGATATGTATTATCTACCGCCATTTTACCTGAATTCTTAACTGGATATGAGTTTATTAAGTTTTTTATTGATATTAATAAGAGTAAGATAAAGTCTCATGATACTATTAATAACTATTTTGACTTATTAAAAATTGATGAAGAAGATAGGCATAAGCTAATCAAAGATTACTCTCATGGTATGAAAAATAAAGTCCAAATGATGATGTTTTTAATAGCAAAACCACCTGTTATATTGCTTGATGAGCCACTTACCTCTTTGGATGTAGTAGTAGCACTAGAAATAAAAAAACTACTAAAAGAAATAAGAAAAGATCACATTATTATTATCTCAACGCATATATTACAGTTAGCAACTGACTTGTGTGATGAAATTGTTGCTCTTAATGAGGGTGAATTGGAATTGCTAGATAGTGAAATGCTTAGGTCGAAGGATTTTGAAGAAAAGCTAGTCAAATTACTAAGTGAGGAGGGTGTTCATGCTCACAACTCTTAGACAGTCTATGATAATTAGTTTTTCAACTTCAATGAATGCTATCCTATATTTTTTGAAGCGAATTCCTTTCATAAAACATATATTTAAGAAAATTGGTTATGAGCATGGGAACTTATCAAAAGTTATAGTTATATTTGCTTTATTATATAAGGTGCTGATGGTGATTTTTAAAAGAATAATAATACTTTTATTCGGTTTTGGAGTCCCATTCTTATTAATTAGTGATAAGGCTACGTTAGTTCCTATTCGTAATATTTATTGGCATCTATTCATTTGTTTCTATATCCTGATACCTTTGTTTAATTGTAACATTCTTGAGCAAAGTAAACGTAGATTTATAATGATTAAGCTTATGAGGATGAATGCAAGGAGAATGGTATTTGCTGAATATTTTTCAGAATGGATATTGCGCTTTTTAATAGAAATACCATTATTTATTCTGATGGCAAATATGGTATCAATTCCGATTTGGCTTTCGCTATATATGATTGTAGCAAAAAACTTTGTAGCTTTTATTGCAGAGGCATTACATATTTTCTATTATGATAAGACAGATAAACTATTACAAAAGAAAACGGGATTCATATTAGGATCAGTATCCGTAATTTTAATCCTTGGATATTATCCTGCATTGGTACAAAAGCCATTATTCATTAGTGATAATCTACTTTTACTTATAGGAACCCTTAGCATTATCATAGGAATTACAGCGATTTATTATATTATAAATTATGAACGGTATTCTGTTGTTCTTAATGATGTCAATAAGCTTAGTGAGCTACTAATTAATAGAGAGAAAATAGGGAAAGAGGCTCAGTTTGCAAATGTAAAGTTAAAAGATAAGTATCTTAATAAAGATGAAATAAAAAGGATTTCAAATAGTAATAAAGAAGGATTTGTGTATATTAATGAAATCTTTTTTAAAAGACATGAGAGAATATTAATACATCCAATTAAAGTTCAAAGTACTGTGATTTGTATAGGCTTTTTCATTGCGCTGGTAACGAATAGATTAATTCCAGATTTTCATACAAAATACATATCGTTAATAGAAAAAGTATCACCTATATTCGTATTTGCGCTATATTTTATGTCAACGTCGCTAAAAGCTACGAAGGCGATGTTTTATAATTGTGATATAAGCTTATTGCATTATGGGTTTTATAAGAGGAAAGAGGCTGTGTTAGCAACTTTTACAGAGCGTGTAAAGTACTTAATTCGAACAAACTTAATACCGGCGTTATTTCTTAGTATTGGTATATTATTAATAGATAAATTGACTGGTGGAACAGGAGTGAGTTTATTACCAGTTGCCATTTTAATAATAACGATTTCGATATTTTTTTCGATTCATAATTTATTTTTATATTATATATTTCAGCCCTATACAACGGATTTAAGCGTTAAAAATCCATTGTATACTATTTTAAATACAATAACATATTTTTTAAGTTATATATGTTTACAATTAAAAGATGTCTCTATTTATTTTCTTGTTGGAATGATTTTAGTAACAGCTATTTATAGTGTTTTGGCATTATTCATTGTATATCGATTTGCACCGAAAACTTTTATTATAAAGTAATACAAATTAAGAATTTAAGATGCACATTCTCTGCACCTGAACGATTTGCGTAGCAGATTTTCATCTTTACTAGTTGCATTATAGTATGTAATGTCTTTTTAAATGAAAGAAAAGACGTTATTGATATAAATGAATTAGAATGAGGTTGCTATAATTAAAAAGGCATCTGATGAGTACATAAACATCAGATGCCTTGGGGGGAAATATATAGTTAGGAAGAAGCTGTTGCATACAATTATATAAAATTATTAGGATAGATAATCAATGTGTAACAGCCTCGGGGATAGTGTAATTATTTACCGAAGTATCTATTTAATAAACCTTCGAAAGCTTTACCATGTCTAGCTTCGTCACGAGCCATTTCATGTACTGTATCATGAATTGCATCATGATTAGCTGCTTTAGCACGTTTTGCAAGGTCAAATTTACCTGCAGTTGCACCGTTCTCAGCATCAACTCTTAATTCAAGATTTCTCTTAGTAGAGTTAGTTACTACTTCACCAAGTAATTCTGCAAACTTAGCAGCATGTTCTGCTTCTTCGTAAGCAGCTTTTTCATAGTATAAACCGATTTCTGGATATCCTTCTCTATGTGCTACTCTAGCCATTGCTAAGTACATACCAACTTCAGTGCATTCTCCTTCAAAGTTAGCTCTTAAATCCATCATGATATCTTCGCTTGCACCTTGTGCTACACCTACTACGTGTTCTGCTGCCCAAGTTCTTTCACCAGCTTGTACAATGAACTTTTCTGCTGGTGCTTTACAAATAGGACATACTTCTGGTGCTACTTCTCCTTCGTGTACATAACCACATACTGAACATACATATTTACTCATAATAATAATCTCCTTTAATATATAAAATTTTAAATTAATAATCTTAGTTATTTAAATCAATAACAGTAATCGTTATCGTTATCTATATAATACATGATGAAAAAAGAAATGTCAACCCTTTTTTGATATATTTTTTCAAGTATTTCATTTCTACGTCTATTAGTCCTGATAAATAGAGTAGCAAGTAGTGCTAACCCCTAAGAGAGAAATAGCAATTAAGCACAAAAAAATACAAACTATAATTTATAAAATAAAGAATCTACATTGCATTCAATATATTAAGTATAGTTTGCATTTTTATATATCTATTTTTCAAGACATTCTTTGCATTTACCATAAAACAATGCGTTATGCCCACCAATTTCGCCGGGAAAGTTGGTTGAAGCAAGTTTATTCACCTCTTCAAGAGGATCTAAATCTAAATCAAGTATTGCACCGCATTCTTTACATAAAAAGTGGTAATGTTGGTCGACATTATAGTCAAAGTGGTCAGAGCCATCTCCACAAGTTAATTTAATGATTTCACCTTGTTCCACCAATAAATTTAAGTTTCGGTAAACAGTACCGAGACTAATGTGAGGGAAAATTTCTCTTAATTTTGTATAAATAGTATCCGCAGTTGGGTGCTCATGTGTTTGTGCGAGATACTGTTTAATAGCCTCTCTTTGTTGACTGTATTTTATTGTAGCCACATTCAATCTCCTCTCTAGAAATGGAAGATAAATAATAGTAATCGTTATCATATTATAATATTTTAAGCAGATTGTCAATCTCCTAAAATAACCAAATGTAAAAATATACGTGAAAAAAGGCTGTCATATTGGAACAGCCTAAAATCCACTAGTTTTTAGCAAAGAACTAACTCTACTTCTTTTGTTAGAACATCTGTATAACTAAAGGACATAGTTTTTAATGAGTCAGGGGTGTTCCCTTCTAATTCAATAAGGAATACACACGGATAAGTGGCAGATATAACACCTTCTGCAACATCTACTTTATTACGTCCTCTATAAGATCTTACTTTTACTTTTTTTCCGATGTTTTTCACTACCGAATTTCTCACGTAGCACATATTTTCTGGTTGCCTCATAATACTAATCTCCAATCTACACGGTTTCCTATATATAATAGGATACGTAATGTTTGTAAAGTTCATTGTGCGGATACCAAGCAGTAAATTTTGGAAACAAAAAATTTAACTTTACTATATCATAAGTATAAGATAAAGTCAATAAATAGTCAGAAAATTCCGACAATGAAAACAATATACTTAATAAAATATATACAATAAACAAGAGGAAAATTGTGAATTATTGTATTTATGAACTCGTTATATAGTGCTCTGGTACTAGCAAGAAAGAAAAATGTGCACAAGTATTCACTTATTATTTGTAAATTAATAACAAAAACGTAGAAAAATTACTTATACAACAATATATAGATGTGAAGCTAGTAAAATCACAAGATATGGTGCATAGGCTGTCTTGATTTCTTAGCCTGAGAGAATTGTTTCTCATTTAGTGATTTATTTCCAGACCTTGAAGCAATATGAAAGTAGGTTAAATCAACAATATTTTTATCCATGGCGTTATGAATATCCCCTTTTCGCTCTAAAGGTGTGTGAGTTATTTGAATTTTATATCCTTGTGTATGCAATTTATACAGACGCTTCATATATAAATAATGTAGTTTATCATTACATTCTTACTCTTAAATGTCTAAAATAAAAAAGATGAGACCTCGCAAAAAATAATATTGCGGTGTCTCATCATTTTTAATCCCAAATAACTTTTTGGTCTAGAAATTCAGTTTTAACTACAATGAATGGATAGGTCATTACTTGTGTAACAGGCTCATCTTTACCAGGACCCAACAATGTTGTCTTAAAATGTATTCCATCTTCCGCTAGAAATAATTCGTCGGCAGTAATACTGTAACCACCACTACGTTGCTCTCCATATCCGCGTACGATATAAAGGTAATTGTCGTTTGAGTATGTCATCTTAAAAGGAGTGGATTTTTTTTCATTTATTGAAGTTAGTAATTCTTCTGGAAGATCAGCTTCCTCAACTACAGTAAATTCTAGGTCGTTTAGTTTTTTTACTTCGGACTGTTCCTTTTTACAACCAAAGAACACTGAGCTAATGAGTATACAGCATAGGAGAAGTGCTATTTTTTTAAAGAATAGTGGTTTCATAGGAGATACTCCATAATACGTTCTTATTTTATTTTATGACAGGAGTGAGAAAATCAGACTAAAAATAAGAAAAAAGAGTTAAAAATGGCTGTCACAAATTGAATATCTCATTCCATGAACGCATATAGCAATTCATGTGAAATAAACGAATAGGTGACAGCCAAGGTTTCATCTTGCTTAGTAAATTGTTCATATATCTATAAGCTTTTGACCATATTATCGGGCCTTTAAGTGTATTACTAAGGTTTTACTAAAATGTGTGATATATGTATGGGCAGTATAATAAATCACAGTAACAAAAACTGAAACTATACCAAATTAATATGACGTTTTACGTAAGTGGTATGTAATATCTCATGTGCTTTATGGCTTCCAGGTTCGCCTAGGAATTCATCGTATACCTGCATAACTGCTTCGTTTTCATGGGATTTGCGAACATTTTTAGCTGCATCGTTTGCATAGAGAGCTTTGGCACGTAGTTCGCGAATGTCATTAAAATTACGAATGGAAGCTGGCACATGTGGTTGACCTCCACCATTTACGCAACCACCTGGACAACCCATGATTTCAATAAAATGATAAGAAGCTTCGCCGCGTTTTACTCTTTCTAGTAATTCCCTTGCATGAACAAGACCGGAAGCGACAGCAACATTAACGTCAATACCAGCGACTTGATACGTTGCCTCTTTGATTCCAGCCACACCGCGAACTTCTTTAAAGTCAATTGGAGAATCCGAACTCTCACCGGTTAACTTCCAAACTGCGGTACGAAGAGCCGCTTCCATAACACCACCGGAAGCACCGAAGATAACTCCTGCACCAGTGGAAATACCAAGAGGGTCATCGAATGCTTCGTCTGGTAAAGATAAAAAGTTAATACCTGCACGTTCTATTAAACGACCGAGCTCACGTACGGTGAGAGCAATATCAACATCTGGTATGCCAGCGGCGGCTTCATCATCACGACCAATTTCAAATTTTTTAGCAGTACAAGGCATAACACTTACCATTACAATATCCTCTGGATCAATTCCCATTTTGGATGCATAGTATGTTTTAGTTATTGCTCCAAACATTTGCTGAGGAGACTTGCAACTACTTAAGTTTTCAATCATATCCGGGTAATAGTGCTCACAATATTTAATCCAACCTGGGGAGCAGGAAGTGATTAAAGGCAAGGCACCATTGTTTTGAATGCGGTCTAATAATTCATTTGCTTCTTCGATGATTGTGAGGTCAGCGGCAAAGTCAGTATCAAATACTTTGTGAAAACCTAGTCTACGTAGCGCAGCAACCATTTTTCCTTCAACGTAAAAGATGACTTTGGGTCTAACCCTGTCATGGGTTCATCTAAT
>CAJJLI010000058.1 GCA_905192625.1 uncultured Clostridium sp.
ACCTACTGGAGGTATTGGAATTGGTATTGATCGTTTTGTAATGTTATTAACAGATTCAGCTGCAATTCGTGATGTACTTTTATTCCCAACAATGAAAACAATAAATTAATTCTATAACAATTAGGGGGAATGTTGCAAAATAGGTAATTTTTAGATACTATTTTGTAACACTCCCTTTTTTAATGTTATTGAATCGCGGGTTATAGCTGCAAATGAAGGTGCGTATTACTCAAACCGCTTATGCGCGATGTATGTTATCATGTTTAGCGAAGGAAGTCATACATTTAACTAAAGAAGATATTGAAGTAAGAAAAGGATAAGTTTATGAAGAAATTTGTATTAGCGCTATTGTGTATTTTATTAATGACATTCTCTGTTACAGGTTGCGACATAATAGACATTGAAGAATTTATTACATCAAGTGGGTATTCAGATGATAACAAGGCAAGTGAAGATGTAGATTTAAATGTTCATTTTATAGATGTAGGCCAAGCGGATTGTATATTAATTGAATCCGATAATCAGTATATGCTTGTAGATGCAGGGAATAATGCAGATGAAGATTTAATATTAAATTATCTGGACAATCTTGGGGTACAAAGGCTAGAATATGTAATAGGAACGCATCCCCATGAAGATCACATTGGATCATTAGATGCTGTAATTAGAAATTATGATATTGGAAAAGTAATTTTGCCAGAGAAAGAACATACCACAAAAACTTTTGAAAATGTGTTAGATGCTATTGAAGAGAAAAATTTAAAAATTACAAAACCTAAGGTTGGTGACAAATATCAAATTGGGGATGCTAATTTTATAATTATAGCACCAAACGGGGATTATAAAGATGAATTAAATGATTGGTCTGTAGGAATTAAATTAAGTTTAAATGATACTTCTTTTGTGATGTGTGGTGATGCAGAAAGAGACGCAGAGGATGATATATTATCAAATGGCATTGATATTTCTGCGGATGTTTTAAAATTAGGACATCATGGAAGTAGGACTTCTTCATCAAAAGAATTTGTGGATGCTGTTAATCCAAGTTTTATTGTGATAACATGTGGTATGGACAATTCTTATGGACATCCACATAAAGAAACGATGAAGTGGTTAAAATCAAGGGGAATTCCATTTTTTAGAACAGATATGCAGGGGACGATAATTGCAAGTTCTAATGGAGTGGATATTACATGGAATGTTGAACCGAGTCAATCCTATGATTCAGGTTCTAAATAAATTATAAATTACGAGAAAGGGTATTGTAACTGATTGTTATGATATAGTTACATAGGTATAGTATGAAATATATAATTGATCGATTTGAAGGCGCTATAGCAATTTGTGAGGATGAAGAAAAAACAATGATATCAATTCCTAAATATAAGTTGCCATTAGATGCAAAAGAAGGAGATTGTATTATTGAAGATAAGGGGTTTTTACAAATTGATAATGTAACAACAAAAGATAGAAAAAACAGCTTAAAAGAACGAATGAGCCGATTGTTTGAGTAAGAAATTTTTAATTTTCTAATAAAACAAAAGTATTACGGAATTCTTAAATATTAAAAATTGCTCGAAATTATAGGGGTGCTATGATATAATAGGTACGATAGAGACTTTTATGATGTCATAGCATAACGTTCTATCATCCTGTCGGTAAAGTGATATATTTTAATTGGATAGGAATATATGAAGTAAAAGTTGTAAAGAATTATTAAATAACCTACATAATTCATTATAACAGCTTTTACGATAGGAGGTATTTGATGCTAAATAACAGAAAAATTAGACTTATGACGAAACTTGCCTCTTATGAGGAGAAGGAAGGCAAAAGTGACATACGTCTTAGTAAATATTACAAAACAGATTATGTACGATTGGAAATTCTAAAAACAATCATTGCGACTACGTTTGGGTATTTGCTTATTTTAATTATGACAGCAATTTATTATTCAGAAAAATTAATTGAAGATGCAGTAGTTCTTGATTACAAAAGCATGGGAATGAGAATACTTGGAATTTATATTATGCTGCTTACGATTTTCATTGTTGGTACATTGATTGGTTATTCGATAAAGTATACTAACTCTCGAAAGAAACTATCCAAGTATTATAAAATGCTAAAACGTCTTCGAATTATTTATAAAGAAGAAGACGGACTTAATGATTCTGATATATCAGAGGAGGACGAATAAAAATGATGACTTTATTAGAATTTCGTGCGAGGATACGAGAACTGTATCAAAAGTTCTCTATGTATATTGATCCAATGGTAAAGTTCTTAATCGCACTTCTAGTATTTACTATGATAAATACATCCATAGGGTATGAAGATAGGCTAACAAAAGCGCCGATATTATTATTACTATCATTGTTATGTGCGTTTACACCTTCTTCTGTACTAGTTCTTGTGGCAATGTTTGTTTCGATTGCACATATTTACAAAGCCTCTATCATTCTTGCGATACTAATAGTGCTTATCTTTATAGTGTTATATTGTTTCTTTTTAAGATACACACCAAAGTATGGCTATGTTGTATTGGCGATACCAATTTGGTTCCCAATTCATTTACCATATGCAGTACCAATTTTACTTGGTTTAATAGCGAATCCAATTACTATTTTACCAACTTCTTGTGGTGTAATCGTTTATTATATATTTTATGTAATAAAAGAAGAAGCATTATCTCAAACAGGAATATCATTGGACGATACTTTAGTACTATATCAAAGAGTGATTGAAAAAATACTTGGTAATAAACAAATGATTATGACAATCATAATGTTTGCAGTAATAATTTGTGTTGTTTATGTTGTACGTAGACTAAAAATCGAATACGCATATGAGATTGCAATTGGTGCAGGTGCAGTCACAAGCATATTAGGATTTTTAATTGTAGATTTACAACTTGACATCTCTAAGCAGATTGGTACAATGGTCTTAGGAACGATTATTTCAGCGGTACTTGTAGTAATCATACAATTTTTCAGAAGAGTACTCGACTATACTGCAGTTGAAAACGTGCAATTTGAGGATGATGATTATTACTATTATGTAAAAGCAGTTCCTAAAATTAATGTTAGTGTTCCTCAAATTCGTGTAAAACGTATTAGTGCGCCAAAGGGATTGGCATCGGATGAGGATGATTTGTTAGATGAAGATACTATTTCAGACATCGATAAATCAAAAGAAATTAAACGAAAGATATTAGAGCAGAGTTCTAATAATGAGAAAATTCAAAGTGGAATTACTGCCAAAAGATATGAACATGATAATAAATAGTAGCGAATAGTCACAATAAGGGTAGGGTATAGGAGAGCATGGATACAATAATAACATTTTTTCAGGACTTTTTGGTCCGGTTATCATTACCACAACTAAAAATAACGGATATTATTGAAATATTAATAATTGCTTTCTTAATATACAATATTATTAAGTGGGTGAAATCGACAAGGGCTTGGTCATTGATGCGTGGTCTTGCTATCCTACTCCTTTTTTGGATTTTAGCTTCGATGTTCCATTTCAATGCGATTATCTGGATATTTGTTAAGACAATTAATGTTGGAATTATAGCAATTATAATTGTATTTCAACCGGAATTTAGAAAAGCATTAGAACAGTTAGGCCAGAAAAATATAATGTCGCCATTATATACATTTGGTGAATCGAAAGAAAAAGAAGAACGTTTTTCAGATCATACGGTAAGTGAATTACTACGTGCAACGTTTGAGTTAGCAAAAACGAAAACTGGTGCACTGATGGTAATCGAACAAGATGTAACGTTAAGAGAATACGAACAGACTGGAATCAGTGTAGATGCACTGATTAGCAGTCAGTTATTAATTAATATATTCGAACACAATACTCCACTTCATGATGGTGCAATCATTATTCGAGGAAATCGTATAACATCTGCAACGTGTTATCTACCATTATCTGATAATATGACACTTAGTAAGGATCTTGGAACAAGACATAGAGCTGGTGTTGGTATTAGTGAAGTAACGGACAGTTTGACAATCATAGTATCCGAGCAGACAGGAAAAGTTTCAATAGCAAAAAATGGAGACTTGATTCGTAACTTAGATGTGGACTATTTGAAAGCTAAGTTGACAGAAGTACAAAAAAAATCAACGGGTGAAGTCAAAAAGATAAAGCTATGGAAGGGAAAGCGGAAGAATGAAACAGGTATTAACTAGAAATGTCGGTTTAAAAATTCTATCTCTTTTTTTGGCTGTGTTATCATGGGTAGTCATTATGAACATTGATGATCCTTACATAACCAAGACAATTGATGATATCCCTGTGAATATTTTAAATGAGAATGCGGTAGAAGAGAACAATAAGATGTACGAAATTGATTCTGGAGATACTGCAACAATTAAAGTAAAGGGAAAACGATCAATTATTGATGGGTTAAAGGCGGAAGACTTCAATGCAATTGCAGACTTTAAGCAAATGTCCATGACATATGCAGTGCCGATACAAATTTCTCTGAAAGAATCAAGTAGGTTATCAGAGTATGATGTTGAGATTTTAAAGCAAACCGAGATGATGACCTTATCATTAGAAGATGCAGATGTCCAGACCTTTCGTATCAATGTTGTGACAATTGGTGAAGTACCTGAAGGGTATTATATAGCAGAAACAATTGCAACTCCGAACTTAATAGAAATAAGTGGTTCTAAGAAGCAAATATCAAAAATTAAGGAAATTACAGTAGAAGTAGATGTTTCTGGACGAACAGAATCTTTTGAATATCCTGCAAAACCAGTTGCATACAATGAAAATGGATATGCGGTGGAGTCTTCTAAACTCGTGTTTGAAACAAATCAGGTACTAGTTGAGGTAAAAATCCTACCGACGAAAGATATTACATTAGAAATCGTTCAAGAGGGTGTTCCATACTATGGATACGAATGCTCCAATATCGCTTGGCAACCACAAAAAATAACGATTGCCGGTGAGATTGATGATTTAAAACATATTTCCACGTTAAAAATACCTTTTACTGTGGAAGGCAAGAAAGAGACGATTGTCTCTGATATTAGTATTGAAGATTATTTAGATGAAAACTATATTTTAGTAGATGAAAATAAAAGTGTTGCAGTAACGGCAAAAATTGAAAAATTAGATAGCAAGGACGTAATGGTTCGAGCTGTTGATATCAATGTAAGGAATCTTTCGAACGAATATGAGGTACTATTTGTTACGAGAGGCACAATAACATTACGGGTGATGGGATTAGCAGATAAGTTGGATGGGATTCTTGGAAGAGATTTAGAACCATATATTGATTTGGACGGATATTCCGTTGGGACATATTATGTTTCTGTAAAATCGGATGTTAATTCTAGCGTCTCGGTTAGACCTACAACAATAGGAATAGAAATTGTTGAAAAAAATATAGATTGATGGTAAATATGTTGATATTGAATCAGATTGTCAAGGATGGCAAGTGTAACGACCGCAAATGAGTATGCTATATGCAGCCTATCTGCGGTCGATACCTTAAGGAGGAGCAATTATGGTTAGCGGTAAGGTAGTTGTAATTAATGAAGTCGGGTTACATTTAAGACCAGCAGGATACTTATGTAAGTTAGCGATGAAATATCCTTGTAAGATAGAGTTACGTATAGACGATCGTACCGTGAATGCAAAAAGTGTGTTGGGAGTATTATCAGCTTGTGTAAAACATGGCGATGAAATAGAAATTATTTGTACTGGTGAAGGAGAAGAGGAGGCATTGCGTGATTTAATAAATGCAGTAGCCTCTGATTTTGTAGAAAGTGTTAATAATTTAAAATAAATGATATTAAGTTTGTAAGATTATCTAAATGACATCTAATATAACAGTTGATATAATATTGCATGTTGTAGGAAATGAAAAATTTTCTATTAACATATAAGCATGAGAAGTGTTGTCCTTATGAGAGATTACACAAGTCACACTTCAAAATGCTAAGATACATAATATAAAGGAGTTGATGTTTATAGAAAAAGAAGAGTTATGAGTCTAATATGTAAAAGAGAGCATTATAAAAAATAAAATTGTAGATTACAGTTTATAAATAATAAAAAAAATGGATAAGATTAATATAAATATAATCTTATTAAATGGAGAGAACATTGAAAAGAGCAATTGATAATTTTAAAAAATATAGATTTCTTTTAGTTGAATTAGTAAAAAAAGATATAAAACTGAAATACAGAAATTCTGTATTAGGTTTATTATGGACATTATTGGAACCACTTTTAACAATGCTGGTTCTTACATTGATATTTGAGAATTTCCGTGGAAATGATAAAATTGTTAAGTTTCCAATCTATGTATTGTGTGGACGATTGATTTATTCATATTTTTCCAATGGTACAAAACTAGCACTGAAATCGATACGACGTAATAGTAGTATGATACGTAAGGTATATGTCCCTAAATACATGTATCCACTGTCCTCCTCCTTATCAGGATTTGTAACATTTTTGTTATCCTTGATTGTATTAGTTGGAGTTGCAGCTGCTTTAGACTTACACCCTACAGTTTATATGTTGAACGCAATTTTTCCACTTATAACAATTTTTATAATGACGACAGGAATTGGATTTATCTTGGCAACGCTAGATGTATTTTTTAGAGATGCTGAGTATCTATGGAGCGTCATTTTAATGCTTATTATGTATATGTCAGCCATTTTCTTTGACGGAGCTGATTTTATTGCAACTAATGTGAATGGTTGGATTGTAAAATTTAATCCACTGTATTGTGTGATTGCTAACTTTAGAAATGCCATCTATGGAAGGCCGATGAACGTAAAATATTTTGCTTATTCAGCGACATTTAGCATAGTTATGTTAGTAATAGGTGTAATTATGTTTTATAGAAAACAAGACAAGTTTGTTCTCTATATTTAGCATTCAAGTTGGAGGAATAGTGTGAACGATATAGTTTTAAAAGTAGATAATGTTAGTGTAAAGTTTCACTTAACAAAAGAAAAAGTTGATAGTTTAAAAGAATTCATGATTAAAAAAGTACGACATGAACTGCGTTACCAAGAGTTCTGGGCGTTAAATAATGTAACGTTTAACCTACGAAGAGGTGAACGATTGGGCGTTTTAGGGCTGAATGGTGCCGGAAAAAGTACTCTTTTAAAGGTGATAGCAGGTGTATTAAAAGCAACAGAAGGTAAAGTGACGACAAAAGGGAAAATAGTACCTTTACTAGAATTAGGTGCTGGTTTTGATAAGCAATACACTGGTGCTGAAAATATATATTTATATGGTGCGGTACTTGGTTACCCAAAAAGTTTTATAAAAGAAAAATTCGATGAAATTGTAGAGTTTTCTGAACTTGGAGATTTTATTCATGTACCAATCAAAAACTACTCATCTGGTATGCGTGCTAGATTAGGTTTTTCTATCGCAACAATTGTAGAGCCTGAGATTCTTATATTGGATGAAGTATTATCTGTTGGTGATGCGAAATTCCGTAAGAAGAGTGAGAAAAAGATAAAAGATATGTTTGATAAAGGAATTACAGTATTATTCGTATCCCATTCTTTAGCACAGGTTAGATCGCTATGTGACCGTGCTATTATACTTGAAAAAGGACGTTTGATTGCACAGGGTGATGCACCAACAATCTGTGATATGTACGAAGAAAAAATAAAGAAGTAGGGGTTATCATGGGCGCAATAAAAAGGGAAACAAAACGCAAATTGTTAAGTCTGATTCATGACGTAATGGCCAGAGTAGATAAAGTTAAGGTCAATGCATTGCTTAAGAATTATAGCACCAGCATAATAAAAAATGAATCGCCAATGCAAGTGAAATCGATTGTATTTATCATAACACGTATGGTACGTTTTCACGGTGGACAAACTTCAATTTTACGATTGGGTACAGAGTTATCTAAACTTGGGTATCATGTAGGCTATGCGGTATATAAAGCTCAGACAAAACAAGAAATGGAACTATGTGCAAAGAGTAATCTTGAAAGTTTTCAAGGTAAATTATACACGATGTATGATTTGGACGATTTAAAGAATATACTAAATCCAGATGTTGTTATTGCGACATCTTGGGATACGGTAAGCTTTGCGAAACAATTTCGCTCCTATCGCATGTATTTTGTACAAGATTATGAGCCATACTTTTACTCATTTGGAGAACAGTTTTTACTTGCAAAAAAAACATATGAACAAGGGTTACATATGGTGAGTCTTGGTAGTTGGAATAAAATGATGATTGAGAAAAATTGTAATGTAGTTTCTCCAATTGATGTAGTGGAATTCCCATATGAAAAGAAAGAATATCCATTAAAAAACAGATCATATGATGATTACAAAACCAAGAAGACATTTGTAGTTGCGGTTTATTTAAAATACTATGGAAAAAGGCTTCCTTGTATTCTACAGTACATGTTAGTTGAAGTTGTAAAAATGTTTGCCAAAGAAGGAATTACTCTAGATGTTCAATACTATGGTGAAGCCAAAAACTTTCGAGTAAAAGGTGGTAAGAATATAGGTATGCTAAATAAAAAGGAACTCTTAGCACTTTATCAAAGAGCTGATTTTGGAATTGTAGCATCGATGAGTAATGTGTCTT
>CAJJLI010000059.1 GCA_905192625.1 uncultured Clostridium sp.
GGACATAGCCCAAACAAATTAAATTCAGCATATGCTAGAGGCGGAACATCACTACTTATGCAGACAATCGAGCAAAACTATAAAATAAAATTAGACGGATATGCCTATGTAAATTTTGATTCTTTTGAGAAACTCATCGATTTATTAGGTGGCATTGACATAGAGCTAGGTTCAGCAGAAGCGAATTATTTAAATAGAGAAAATTATATTTCAAATCCGGCATATCGAAATGTAAAACAGGGTATGAATCATTTAAATGGAAATCAAGCACTTGGATATTGCCGTGTGAGAAAAGTTGTAACCCTTGGTGGAGCAAACGACGACTATGGACGCACCGTGCGCCAAAGACGAGTTCTAAATGCAATTTTTGAAAAATGTAAGTCAAAAGGAATTTTTGAATTATTAAGTCTTGTGGATGATTGTTTAGGACTTGTTACAACGAATGTAAGCGTTCGAGATATAAAAGATGCTTTAGAACATTTGCTTGAAAATGGCGTTACTACACTAGAGACGACTCGAATCCCTGCCGATGATATGTTTGACTCTCCTCTTGTTTACAATGGAATTACATATCCAATCGTACTTGATTGGGATGCAAATATCAAAGAGTTATATAAATTTATTTATCTAGACAATGAAGCGGAAGCAGAGACTCAGTTAGAATCCTTAACTGCTCCAGGACAATAGATGTTTTAGTAATTGAGTATTCTCTTTGCTGTTAGGAATTGCATAAGTTTTTTGTGTGCTTTTTTGGATCATAAGATAAAAAATAACGGGTATGCGAATAAGATTCGCATACCCGTTATTAGTATATATTTATATTTTAAATTGTATTATTTTACTTTATAACTGTTCTTTTAAAGCTTTAATAATAGTTTCGTATTCTTCATCACTTAATGTGAGCTGTTTTGGATCCATCGCAAATGTTCCACCCCATTCGAATTCATCCTTATATTTTGGTACAAGATGAAAATGTAAGTGGTGTCCAGTATCACCATAAGCGCCATAATTTACTTTGTCTGGATGGAACGCCGCATGAATTGCTTTCGCTACATGATTTACATCTGCAAAAAAAGCATTTCTTTCTTCTTCAGACAGTTCTGTCATTTCACTTACATGGAATTTGCTAGCAACGATACATCTGCCTTTATGGCTTTGCTCTTTAAAAAGATATAATTTAGTTGCAGGCAATTCACAAATCTTAATACCAAATTTCTCAACAAGTGCGCCTTCTGCGCAGTAGGAACAATTTTCGTCGTACATAGTAGCCTCTCATTCTGTCGTTTCTTTCGACATATCTTTTCGTAATTCTTGTTTCGTATAACTTATTTTAGTTATCAGCTATCAGAGAAGAAATGACATAAGCATAAATGTCAGAGCTTTTATCTTTCCAGTTAGAACAGATTAGATTCGCTTCTTTTTCCGTAGGAACGGAAAGTTTTAAATCGATGATTGCACTATCGCGTTCCATAACTCGAAGATGAGCTATGTACTCATCTTTTTTGGCTTCATAGTAATCTGCTAAGCTAGAGACTTCCTCTCTTAAGCTATATTTATGAATCTTTAGATATTCCTCAATCTCTTCGCGAATGACTGCGGAGATTGTGTTACTAAAGAAAGATAAGGTCTCGCGACCGCTATCTGTGATTTGGTAGAGGGAACTATTGCGTATGGTTTCAGAGGAAATATACTCATCATCTACCAATTCATTGATGGTTTGTTGGATATTAAAATAATTCGTATATTCCTTTTCTAAAATAAAATTGGTTAACTGACCATTGGTTAACGGAAAGTCTACTTTATCTAAAATATATAAAACGATTAACTTATATAGCATAAGTGTTTCCGCTTGCATTTATGTTCCCCTTTCATATTGTATCCCTTGATACGTATTTCTTTTCTTGAATTCTTGATGAATTGTATTCAAAACTCTTTTTTTATCGCTGCTCCATAACGGTGCTAGCAGCAAGTTTTTTGGACCATCTCCTGTAATTCTATGAATTACGATATTGCTTGGAAGAAGTTCAATACATTCAATAAGAGTATCGACATAATTATTAAAATCTAACATTGCAAATGCATCTGGGTGTTCTTTAAAAACTTGCTCAAGAGCAGTTCCTTTTAACACATGCATAAGTTGCAATTTAATACCTTGGATATCAAGCTTACTAACGTAAGAAACACTTTCCAGCATGTTCTCTTTTGTTTCAAATGGTAGACCAAGAATTAGATGTACGATGACTTGTATGTTTCTTTTCCGCAATTGCTCTACTGCGGTATCAAAAACAGCAAGAGGATAACCGCGATGTATAAATGTAGCAGTCTCCTCTTTTATTGTTTGTAAACCAAGTTCTATCCATACCGGTTTTATTCGACCTAGCTCTTCTAGTAAATCTAGTACATCATCTGGAAGACAATCTGGTCTAGTACCAATTGATAATGCAACGATATCTGGTTGTTTTATCGCCTCATAAAAGAGTTCTCTTAGATAACTAACAGGTGCATACGTGTTTGTATATGCCTGAAAATAAGCAATATATAAGCCGTGTTCTATTTTGTTTTTTACAAGTGATTTTGCAGTATTAATTTGCTCTTTTATTGAGTTACTAGTCTTTGCAGCAAAATCGCCAGAGCCACCAGATGAACAAAAGATACACCCACCCTTACCAAGTGTTCCATCTCGGTTTGGGCAGGTCATGCCTCCATCCAAGGAAAGTTTATATACCTTGGTTCCAAATGTTTCTTTAAGATAGTAATCAAGAGAGTGGTATCGTTTATCATTCCACATATTCATAATTATATCAAAGCCTTTACAGCGTTACTTACCACTTCGCATACACGTTCATCAAAAGCTTCAGGAAGGATAAAGTCCTCATTTAATTCTTCGTCACTTACTAGGTTAGCAATTGCGACCGCGGCTGCAAGTTTCATTTCCTCTGTAATTTTTGTTGCTCGTCCTTCTAAGGCACCTTTAAATATGCCAGGGAAAGCAATTACATTATTAACTTGGTTTGGAAAATCACTTCTACCAGTACCAACGACTTTAGCACCTGCAGCTTTCGCAACATCGGGCATTATTTCCGGTACTGGATTTGCCATAGCAAAGAGTATTGCATCTGCATTCATGGATGAAACCATTTCAGGTGTTAAAATGTTAGGTGCAGAGACTCCAATAAAGATATCAGCACCTACGAGTGCATCTTTTAAGCTACCTTTTTTGCTTGAAAGATTTGTAATATCCATCATTTCACGTTGCATAAAATTCAAATCCTTATTTTCCTTGGAAAGAATTCCAACTTTATCACAAAGAATTAAATGTTTAAATCCATATTGTAAGAGTAGTTTTGAAATCGCGATACCGGCAGAACCTGCACCGTTTACAACGATATTGCACTCCTCTTTTTTCTTCTTTGTAATTTTAAGGGCGTTGATAACTCCGGCAAGAACAACAATAGCAGTGCCATGTTGATCGTCGTGAAATACCGGTATATCAAGAAGTTCCTTTAAACGAGATTCGATTTCAAAGCATCTTGGAGCTGAGATATCTTCAAGGTTAATACCACCAAAGGCTGGTGCAATATTAACAATTGTTTTTATGATTTCTTCCGTGTCCTGAGTATCTAAACAAATAGGAAAGGCGTTGACGCCACCAAATTCTTTAAATAAAACACATTTACCTTCCATTACAGGCATAGCAGCTTTTGCACCAATATTACCGAGTCCAAGAACCGCACTACCATCACTAACGACAGCAACTGTATTCGATTTTATTGTATATTTATATGCAGCTTCCGGGTCTTTTGCTATGACCTTACATGGTTCAGCTACACCAGGAGTATAGGCAAGTGATAAATCCTCGCGAGATTTTACTTGACATTTTGCTGTTGTACTCAATTTACCATGCCATTCTTCATGTAATAGTAATGCTTTTTCACTTAGTGTCATATGAATCCTCCTAATGGTACTAGTGCTATATAGTTTGACCAAATAGTAATCGAATTAATAATAACACTATGAGTTGTGTAAATCAAGTTAGAATCTATGCTATCGTTTATTTTAATTTACTTAAAAGTACCTAGATTCGCGATAGTTTTCATTGATAAATCGGTATAATAATAACATAAATGAAAAAATACTTTTTTTTCTTATTTACATGGTGTATAATGGAGTTTATCATTAGTTCTGCCCAAATGGGACGGAACATAGTTCGTAGATTGAATAATCTACAGTTTATAAGAGAGAAACAGAAGTTTATTCGGAACAATCATGAAATATAAGTAGTAGTCTATTTTATTTTAGTAATCGATGACTAAAATACACTTGATATTGTGTTGACCCTATAACAATTCTAAATCATTTCCGATTATCAACCCTCAGAAAACATTTAATTATTGAAGGAGTATGTCTATGAATAACATGTACCAAGATATGCCATTGAGTGAATTGAAGGCGATAGCAAAAGAGAGAGGCATCAAAAATTTATCCACATTGCGTAAGCAGGAATTAATAGATGTATTAGTCAAAGCAGATAATATAAATTCTGAGGCTTTTAGCAGTGGAAACGAAGCGAATAATAAGCAAGTGGATATGAAGCAAAGCGAAGCCGGAAAAAAAACAGATGACGAGAGCAAAAAAGAAGAGGCACAAAAGACAGTAACAACGCATAAAGCAGATACAACAAATAACACATATGTGTCAAATAAAGCAGATACAACAAATAACGCATTTGTGTCACATAAAACAGAAACAGCACATAGAACAGAAACAGCAAATAAAACAGATGTGTCACATAAATCAGAAACTACACATAAATCGGAAACTACACATAAATCAGATATGTCACAGAGAACAGAAGGAAATCGGAAAGACGATTATGTAAATAAAGTTCCACACAAAAAGCAAGAGGAACATGCTGCAAAAATGGATAACATTAGAACTGAGAATTCGGATAGAAATAGGGAAAGACCTACAAATACAGTGGATATGGAGCAATTAGATTCTGGTGAAACAAAAGAAGGAATACTTGAAGTTCTAAGTGATGGATATGGTTTTATCCGCTGTGATAACTTTCTACCAGGAGAAAATGATGTATACGTATCTCCAGCACAAATACGAAGATTTAACTTAAAAACAGGGGATATTATTGTTGGTAATACAAGAATTAAAAGTCAAAATGAGAAGTTCAGTGCACTTTTATATGTTAAGAGTATTAATGGATTGCATCCATCAGATGCAGTGAAAAGAAAGAAATTCGAAGATTTGACTCCGATTTTTCCAAATGAGAGAATACATCTAGAAACACCAGGGTGCGGTGTTGCAATGAGAATGGTTGACTTAATCTCGCCAATAGGAAAAGGGCAAAGAGGTATGATTGTTTCGCAGCCTAAGGCCGGAAAAACAACTTTATTAAAACAAATAGCAAAAGCGATTACGAAAAATCATCCAGAGATGCATTTGATTATTTTATTAATTGATGAGCGACCAGAGGAAGTAACCGATATTAAGGAATCCATAGAAGGATCGAATGTTGAAGTTATTTATTCTACCTTTGACGAGTTGCCTGAGAATCATAAACGAGTATCGGAAATGGTAATTGAGAGAGCAAAACGTTTGGTGGAACACAAAAAAGATGTAGTAATTCTACTTGACAGTATAACAAGGCTAGCAAGAGCGTATAATTTAACAGTACAAGCAAGTGGTAGAACTCTTTCTGGTGGACTTGATCCAGCAGCGCTCCATATGCCAAAGAAATTTTTTGGTGCTGCCAGAAATATGAGAGAGGGTGGAAGCTTAACAATTTTAGCAACTGCACTTGTTGAAACTGGAAGCCGTATGGACGATGTGGTTTTCGAAGAATTTAAAGGTACCGGTAATATGGAACTTGTGTTAGATCGAAGCTTATCAGAAAAAAGAATTTTCCCAGCAATTGATTTACCAAAATCTAGTACAAGACGTGATGACTTATTGCTTACAGGTGCAGAAGTCGAAGCGAATTACTTAATGAGAAAAGCATTTAATAGTATGAAGTCAGACGATGCCGTAGAGAGAATTATACAATTATTTTTACAGACGAAAACCAATATTGATTTTATAGAAGTTATTAAAAAGACAAAAATCGTTTTTTAGGTATTGCAAAAAAAGGCTGTCTATGCTATAATGAAAAAGCTGTTATTTTGAATGAAAAAGTTTTGTTCGAGTAATCGAATGAACTATCATAGAAATGGGATATAGAGAGGTGAAAATCATGCAAGAAGCAATTCAACCAAAATACTATCAAGCTAAAGTTACTTGTAACTGTGGAAATGAGTTCGTAACTGGTTCAACAAAGGAAGAAATCCACGTTGAAGTATGCTCAAAATGCCACTCCTTCTACACTGGACAACAAAAGGCTGCAGCTGCTCGTGGCGCTATTGATAAGTTCAATCGTAAGTATGGTATTAGCAACAATTAGTTTATTGACAATAAAGAGACAAAATCAGGTTGAGGTGTATCATCTCAACCTATTTTTAAATTATGAATTATTCGATCGATAATTAATCTTGTAATATATAACATTTTAATATATAAAATTGTAAAACGTGAAAAGGGGATCTAAGTATGAAGTCATCTGGAATAGGTGGACAGGCTGTACTAGAAGGCGTAATGATGAAAAATAAAGATCACTATGCTGTGGCTGTACGAAAGCCTGACGGAGATATTGCAGTAGATACGAAAGAATTTAAAAGCGCAAGCGAAAAGTACCCATTTTTAAAACTACCAATTGTGCGTGGTGTAGTAGCGTTTATTGAATCTTTAACGATAGGAATTAAAACATTGACTTTTTCCGCAAGTTTTTACGAAGAGGAAGAAGAGGGGGAACATAAAGAAGAGCAAAAGAAATCAAACGAAGGTTTCGCAAATTTTTTAATCGTATTTACTTCTGTTCTGCTTGCTGTAGGTGTATTTATAGTTTTACCATACTATGCATCTCAGTTTTTAGGAAAAAAAATTGAGTCTCAAATGATATTATCATTGATTGAAGGGCTCATACGTATTGGATTGTTTGTTGGATATGTACTTGCTATTTCACAGATGAAGGATATTAAACGTGTGTTTATGTATCATGGTGCAGAACACAAAACAATAAATTGTATTGAACAAGGATATGAGTTAACGATTAAGAATGTAAAACGTCAATCCGTACAACACAAACGATGTGGAACAAGTTTTATGCTAATCGTTATGTTTATAAGTATAATATTTTTTATTTTTATACGTGTTGAGGCTCCTTGGTTACGTTTGCTCTTACGTTTATTATTAGTACCAGTGATTGCTGGGGTATCTTATGAGTTTTTAAAATTGGCGGGGCGTAGTGAATCAAAAATTGTAGATATATTAAGTAAACCAGGTTTATTAATGCAAAAATTAACTACAAAAGAACCAGACGATAAAATGATCGAAGTTGCGATTCAGTCGGTTGAAGCAGTATTTGATTGGAAAACTTATTTAGAAGAGAATTCTTCAAAGGCAAGAAAGAAAAGCAAGAAGAACGCAAAAGAAATTGATGCATGTGCTGCAAAGAAGAAAAATAAGAACGAATTGAACGGGATCAAAGAAAGTAACAAAAAAGAAGCGGCTAAGAATCAAATAGATAAAAAACAGTTGAAAGATGAAGTCACTTTGAATAAGGAGGAAGAGGTAGAACTCCTTACGAATCCTATAGAGGATGTTGATGTTGATTCTGATCTGTTAAGAAAGCAAAAGCAAGAAAATTTAAAAGGTAAAGTTAGAACGACGAAAGAGAGTCTTCGTAGTTCAACCGCTGAGTTATCTTCTTCTCTTGAACCAACAGAGGAAGAAGAAGATTTGATATTAAAAGCACTGGATAAGTATTTTGTATACTCGAGTGAAGAAGCATCAAAGTAGGGAGCAAAAAATGATATCTTATAGTAATGCATTAAAGGAAGCTGTCGAATCTTTGGAGCAAAGTGACATCATAGATGCAAAATTAGATGCATGGTATCTCGTAGAGTATATCACTGGTTTTTCTAGAGTAGATTTCTTATTACGTGGAAATGACAATATGTCAGAACAAGAGTATCAAAAGCTTAGGGAACTGACTGCAAAACGTGCAGAGCACGTTCCCTTGCAACATCTTATAGGAACAACTGAGTTTATGGGCCTATCTTTTTTTGTGAATGAGCATGTGTTAATTCCAAGGCAGGAAACGGAACTGTTAGTTGAGGAAGTTCTAAAAGTTTGTAAAGGCAAAACCGTACTCGATATGTGTACAGGTTCTGGCTGTATAATAATTAGTTTATCCGTACTGGGCGAAATAAAAAATGCTTATGCTGTCGATTTATCAGAGAAAGCATTAGAAGTTGCAAAAAAGAATGCAACATTTCATAATGCAGATATATCATTTATCCAAAGTGATATGTTTCATAACATAAAAAACAACAATAACATAAATACTAAGTTTGATATAATTGTATCAAATCCACCATATATTAGAACGGATGTTATACGTGACTTAATGGTAGAGGTGAAAGAACATGAGCCTTACATGGCATTGGATGGCGATGCGGACGGGTT
>CAJJLI010000060.1 GCA_905192625.1 uncultured Clostridium sp.
TATCTTAAGAGAGGAAGTGAAAGTATGAGCAAACAATCAAACCAACGCTATCGTAAAGAACTAGAGAAATCATCAACAGGTGACAGCCAGCCAAAAAAATCAAATAAAGCTACAACAAACAATTCAACAAAACAGTCTAGTAGCTATGATTACAATGATGACTTTGATGATATCTCTCTTGATTATGATGACGATTCTGATAATTATTAAGATGCTTAAAGAAGAAGGTTACTTCCGCAACGGAAGTCCTTCTTCTTTTATTATTGTATTAATCTAATTTGATTATTCCATACATTGTATTATTTTATTGAATATTTATATTGATCCACCCATACAACGCTAAATTTTTTTTCTATTACTTCACTACGCCACCTTCTACTACAACAGACTCTGGATTCACAGTATCACCATAGACTGGTTTAAGGGTCGCGTCATATGCTTCATGCATAAAGTTCTCTTCGCCCAACTTCTTCAATTCATCGTTGATCCATGTTAATAATTCAGTATCGCCTTTTGCTACAGCTGGTGCAATTGTATCTTGGTTACCCATAGACTCGATTCCTACTGTAAATCCATCATTTTCAAGAGCCCATGCAAATACTAAAGTATTATCATGAACGAGAGCATCTCCTCTGCCATCTTTTAATGCATTAAATGCTTCCGTGTTTTCATCAAATGCTAACAAAGTTACATCTGGATAATTTTCTCTTAAATATAACTCCGCTGTTGTTCCCTTGTTTACGATTAATGTCTTTCCAGTAAACTCATCTGGGCTAGTAATTACAGCACCATTTGGGGAAACAACTCCAAGAGCACATACCATATAAGGATTCGCGAAATCAACAACTTCTGCACGTTCTTTTGTTACTGTAAAGTTCGCTAAAATAATATCTACTTTACCTGTTGTTAAATACTCTACACGGCTTGCTGCCTCTACAAGAACGTACTCAACTGCATTTTCATCGCCTAATAAATCTTTTGCAAAACGTTTTGCAATGTAAACATCAAATCCTTGGTTATCCCCGTTCGCATCGACATATCCAAATGGAGATTTGTCACTAAAAACACCAATTCTAATTTTACCATTATTCTTAATCTCATCAATCCTTGAAGTGGTCGTGCTAGTCTCTTTTGTACCACATGCAACCAATGCCCCCATAGCTAAAATTAAAGTTAAAACCAATGCGAATACTCTTTTTTTCATACTTTATCATCCTCCCAATTAAAATGTTTTAAAAATTTCTTTGCCCGATCTGTTTTTGGACAATTAAAAAACTCCTCTGGTGGCGCTTCCTCCACTATTTTTCCTTCATCGATAAAAACAATACGATCTGCTACCACCTTGGCAAATTGCATTTCATGCGTCACAATTGCCATTGTCATCCCTTGCTTTGCGAGTTCTAAAATAACTTCTAGTACTTCTCGAACCATCTCTGGATCTAATGCTGCTGTTACCTCATCAAACAGCATAATTTCAGGATTCATACAAAGTGCTCGCACGATTGCTACCCTTTGTTTTTGTCCTCCTGATAATTGTCTTGGATAAGCATTCATTTTTTCCTGAAGGCCTACCCGTTCAAGCAACTTTTTCGCTTGCTCTAACACTTCTGCCTTTTCTCTTTTTTGTACTTTTAATGGACCCAACAATATATTATCAATGATAGTCATATGTGGAAATAAATCATAGCTTTGAAATACCATACCAATTTTAGTTCTAATATTTGCATCTTTTCTAACTTTGTTACTAATTACATCACCATCTAGGACAATTTCTCCACCTTGTATTTGCTCTAATCCATTTACACATCGTAATAATGTACTTTTCCCACACCCGGATGGACCAATAATAACAACTACTTCCCCCTGTTTTATATTAAGTGAAATATCATTCAAAATTAAATCGTTTCCATAGAGTTTTTTAACATTATTTATTTGAAGCAATGATTCAGCCATAATTATGTTCATGCCCTTACCGCACAAATAGCCATGAAAGTGCTGGCATGGACTCGGCCCCCCTTCGTTCATTTATTTTATTTTATTTCTTTCAACCTTACCTTCCACTTTAAAAGAGCTTAATGCATTGTGCCTTTTTCTTCCACCTAACTATTCCATGCCTTTTCTAGTTTTTTCGATAACAATGATATTGGATAGCAAAGGATAAAATATAATAAGAATATAAATGAATATATCCAAATAGGTGCGTTTGGATTGCTAATTCTAGATGCATCCATAATCTGTTGACCTACCTTTATAACTTCAACTACTCCAATTAACACTACCAACGATGTTGTTTTTATCATTCGTGTTACTAAATTAATGGCTGCTGGCACTAGTCTTCGAACCGCCAAAGGAATAATTACATAACGATACATCTGAATGTTACTTAAACCAATTGCTTTGGCACTTTCTTTTTGATGTTTTGGGATAGAGGTAATAGCTCCTCTTACGATATCTCCCATCTCAGCAGTGCCCCAAATTGTAAAAACAATAATTGAAACAATCATGCTATCAATATGTATGCCAATCATTTTTGTTACACCAAAATAAAAAATAAACAACCACACCAAAACTGGTATGATGCGAACTGCCTCTAAAATGAAACGGCAAAAAAATCGGATTATTATGTTTTTTGATGTCATTATTATTCCAAAAATCATTCCTAGTACAGAAGAAAGAAGTACTGCAATAAGCGCAATCTGAATTGTTACGAATAAGCCTTCAAAAAGGCGTTCCATATTTCTTCCTTGAAACAAAATATTAATTCCCAAATTCAGCAAAGCGCACCCTCCTCTCAATATAGGATAATAGCAATGAAATTGGCAATAAAAGAATTAAATAGGATACCACCAACATAACCAAGGCTTCGTTTGTTTTATAATATAAACCAATTAAATCCTTTGCCACGAACATCAGGTCTGCAAGTGCTACTGCGCTAAACACAGAGGTTTCCTTTAATAGAAAGATAATATTTGCACTAATGGATGGAATAGCTACCGAAAACGCTTGTGGTAACATTACATACCGAATTAATTGTCTCTTGTTAAGACCAATGCTAATTCCTGCTTCAATTTGTGTGACACTCGTTGCTTCAAGACCACTGCGAAAAGCTTCTGCCATATAACTACTTCCCAAAAACGAAAGCCCAATCACCGCACAAGTAACGGAATGCAATTTAATTCCTAATTGTGGTAAACCAAAGTATAAAAAGAATAATTGAATAAGTAATGGCGTATTTCTTGATAATTCAATGTAGATTCCTGCAATCCTATGTAAAACTGGCACTTTATAATATCGTATAATACTAAGAAGTAACCCTATAAGAATTGAAATAATAATGCCGATAAAACCGATGGAAAGCGTCAGTTTTGCTGCCTTTACATACATCGGTATATGTTTGATAATAAACTCATAATTCATATATACTACTCTCTCCTCCAATTTCCTCCCATTCGAAATAATAATATTAATAAAAGAGTATCTTTTTCAATTCATACTATTTCTATATGAATTATCACATTTAATGTATTTCAGATTGTAACACCAGTTATCGTAAAAGTCAATCATTTTTTAGAAATATATTCTATATTTTAGCATAAAGTAAATTTGCACTTATAAAAGAGTACTTACTGTAATGTGAGAACTATTTTAAGTATTTTTTTTAAATAAATATTCCATTTTTAATTATAGATATGCTAAACTTTTTTAGGTGAGAATCGATTCAGACTTAAAACACAATATATTTGTATAGAATCATATTTTTAACGGTATAAAATAAAAAAGATATTGTAATAGCTTCGATTCAACGAAACCTCACAATATCCTTCTTTATACTATAATTTTATAGCATAGCTTCTTTTAGTTTTATTTACTTTCATTCTTATAGCTTTCTTATAGCTTATAGCTGTCTTTTAACTTTCTTTTATTTTATCATTCTTACGAATTATTTTAATTCATGACAAACAAAACAATTTCTTCCTTCATTTTTTGCCTCATATAATGCAGTATCAGCATTATTATAAAGAAATTTAAACGATTTTTTTCTATCCTTTACAAGGGCCACGCCAATACTTACTGAAAGTTTGCTTTGCTTATCTGAGAGTTTAACTTTACGCACTTTGTTTTGAAATGCTTCTAGGATCATCGTAATATTTTTCTTAGCTTCCGTAACATCTCTGCCAAGCTGGTCTATAAATACTACAAATTCATCTCCTCCGATTCGCCCAATCGTCGAGTTTTCACGAAAAGCATCTTTTAATAAAGCTCCCATCTTTCGTAAAAGTTTATCTCCCAATATATGTCCTTCACTATCATTAACAAATTTAAAATGATCCACATCTATAACAAGCATAGCATAATAGCAATTCTTGTTTTTCTCAGATAAATGCTCTAACACTTTTTTCTCCAAAGTTCTCCGATTATATACTCCTGTTAAATCGTCGATCTCAGAAAGAATCTCCAACATCCTAGTTCTTTTTAAAACTTCATAATGCTCATGAATTGCTCTCTCTAGCTCTATCTTTGCATATAGACTTCTACTATAATTATTTTTACGAGTAATAACACTATTGCTATTAAAGTGATAATATTCATTTAATGCTACAAACAGCTGTTGCTTATCTCCGAAAAATTCGTAATGGCTTATTACTATCTCGTGGTATTTCGCCGTGTACTTACTATCTTCAATCTTATCAATAAGTGACTTCATAATTACTATATAGGTATCACCTAAAACCTTATCTCCTAGTTTTATAATTATATTTTGTAATCTCGTAAATGCATTAAAAATACGAGTAAACTCAAAATCTAAAACACTTTCAAATAGAAAATGAATACCTTCCTTCGCTTCATTGATTTTACCAAGCGAATAATTATGTATAACTTCATCTGTTTTTATTATTACATTCAAAATATCGCTATTAACCTGAGATAAAGAAGGAATAATTTCCTTAATATACTGAGATACCTCTTCTTTTCTCTCTAGCATTATTGTATTTTCTATTAAATTCATAAGGATGGTTGCATATGCCTCATCCTTATAGTTCTCTAATTGCTCCCTGTATTGTTTTGCCTTCACTAGATAATTATAGGCTTCTTTATAATCTCCAAGTTCATGAAACATATCCCCTATATTATTTAATATACGGCTGATCATTTCGCAATCTTTTATCTTCATGCTGGCATAATACGCCTTTAAAAAATATTCTAATCCCCAAAACTCTTCTGAAATAGAATTATATATGATTCCTAATAGATTACTTGTACTTACGTAATAGTCAATATAACTATGTTTTTCACTAATTTCGTTCGCTAGTGTTACAGGCTTTAGGCTCAGTTCTGTATCTCCGTTTTTAAAGTAATATAATGAAATAAAATAAAGCGAAATCACCTCACTATATGTATCGCCATCCTTTTTTGCATCTTCCAATAGTTCTTGTGCTAATGACATCATTTCTTCAGAGATTTTACCAGATTGTTTCATGAATTCTAATTGATTAATTTTTATATGATTCTCATTTTTCATTACATCACCTTCAGCATATACTTTCATTCTATAAAAATTTATCCTCTTAAGAAGCGTATCTCTTCCTAAGTCAGTTGATTGCAATTTAATTGTGCATTTCTATGATAGCATTATTTTCCATATACTTCAAACTTTTTCTGTACTACATTAATAAAAATCAATTATACAGCACTACATATATACTATAATTCAACTCCGCCTTAGATTAAACTAGATTTTTATTCGTTTATCGTAAATTAATTGATACAACTTTAAGATTCCTGAGATTTTTCGTGTAATATATTCATCCGGGTAAGGTACGCATTTGGGCAGTAATGCCTTTTTTAAATTATAGGGAATCCCACTTTAATAATATACATTAACAAGTCTTTTCCTATCTAATATAAAAGAACCATGTTAGCACTCATATAAGAATGCTCTCATGGTTCATATAATTAAAACACTATATTTATTTTAAAATGCTCCCCCCGCCCCATTCAATCACAGAGAATCCTGTTCGTTCAAAGGCTTGTAGTTTCTGTTCTTCTATGTCAAACCAATGGTCTAATGGTTTATACACCATAAAAACACGTAACATACTATCTGGTTCTGGGAAGATACTAAGTTTTGCACTATCGGTGTAGCTCTCACCTTGAAATGTTATTAAATTATATGGATTATCCTGCATAAGAGGTAGCCAATACACAATAAATTCATTGTACTCTTTTGGTGTCAAACCAAGGTAAGATAGCTGTTCTTGTAAAAAATCTTTTGTATCCTTTCCCGCAACAACAAAACCTTTACTCATATCAAACTCATTTTCCGTTATTGCTTCCCAGAATAAATAAGAGTATTCAAGTCCATCCCTATGATTTAATAAAGTCCCATCTGGTTTCGCGGTTACTTTCCACCCATCCACGTAATCTGGATAAGTTACAAGAAAATCAGCCTTTAATTCAAGATTCACTTTAATATCCATTTCTTTTTCAGGATATAGATAAATAACTGGTTTTGCAAACTTAACTTCAGTTTTGTCTACTTCATTAATTACCTCTTCATTCTTACCATATGTAATTAAAGTAAATTCATCCGAAATTGTAACACTTTTATAGCCGGTTTTGTCTATGTTATATGATAGTCGATAGGTTCCTTCTGTTAAATCTGAAAACCAAGAAAGATCAATGCTTCCCCTTCTCTTATCCTCTAACGGATCCGGTGTTCCACAAAAGCCCGTGGTACATTCTACCTTTTCCCAACCATTCTCTGTCTTCTTTTCAAGGGTTGGTATAGCAACATAATTTGCTGTTTTACCAGTATTATTATATATCGTATAGGATATTTCTTGAGAATCAAGAAGCAAATCAAAAACATATTCGCTGTTATCTAGTTCCAAATAATAATCCGCTAATCTTTTATCAACGCTTCCTTTCGCTTGTTTTTCGCTATCCTCTTTTACGACCTCTCCCTTAACATAGAATTCTGCAGCTAAAACATAAGCACTCGCCTTCTCATCCTCTTGCATATAAACTTGCTTAATGAAGCGATAATGACCATTCTCTAAGTAATTATTATAAGCAGCTAGTGATATGTTCTCCTCCATGGTAGAGTTTCCGTCTAAGATTATTCCAATGTCATTCCATGCTAGATCACCAGAAGGAAACACCTGATACCAGATACCATCCTCTTCAACCTCTAAGTTGATTTCCTTACCAAATGTAAATTGCTTTGAAAGTTTATTATTAAACTCAAGCCCAATCGACTCTATCTCGTTTTCATAAATTTCCTGTTCTGCCATAAGGGTTAATCCCTCTAAAGAATTCACATCGTTAAATTTACTTTCTACACAAAATAAACCTTGTAGAAACTCCAGATCAACCATTCCATTGTTTGCTTTATAGATATCACCTTCATAACGAATTAAATCTTCTGATATAATATCTATCTTCTCGCCTTCATTTGATGAATTCATCGTATTTATGATCAATGTATATTCAAAGTCTTCCCCCTTCTTAGCAGATCGTTCTCTTTGAAATTCCAAATCATATAATTTTTTTAATACATCGTCACTCTCAAGTTCATATAAAGTTCTTTTCATTCCATAACGATTCTCTATTATTTCCACACTAAGTACTTCCCAGTTCTTATCCTGAAAGCTAAGATTTGTTTTCGTACAAGCGGTTAAAATAAAACCTATAATGCCAAGTAACATCAATAATTTATATTTTTTTATTATTGCTCTCATCTTTCTTTACACCTCTATCCTTCCTTATCTTTTATATACATTAAAAGTCAAAGTGGATATTCGCAATCCGCTTATACTATTAACTTGTGTTAAACTATAGACGAGACATCTTGGCAATAGGTTCCTAATATTTGTAACTATTTGATGCTATTTACTTTTATTCAACTCAAAATTCTCTTTTTCCAAGTACAACAATCTTTTTTACTAAGCACAACAATCTTTTTTACTAAGTACAACAATCTTTTTTACTAAGTACAACAATCTTTTTTACTAAGTACAACAATCTTTTTTCACTAAGCACAACATTCTTTTTTACTAATTCAACATTATTTTTTATTAAGTTCATCAATTTTTTTTACTTAGTACAACATTCTCCTAAACTAAGCTTAACATCCACCTTCATTAAGATTCAATCTGATGATTTTTAAAAATATGCTTTGAAACTGGAATAGCCAACACCGTACCAATGATAGCAAATATTATATAAAAAGATACAGGTGTTAATACTACACCAAAAATCTCAAATAAATACACAGAAAAAATGTTAGAAAATTGAGTTGCCCTTACTGGTAATAGCTGATACATCTGATATAGAAATCGATTTTTATTAGATATTTTAAATAATCCAGGTAAAAATAAAATTAAAAACGATACAATAATCACTAGAAATGGGGAATGAAACAAAGTAGAAAATAACATCGTTATCATTCCATAAAATAATATAATAAATAACACAACAACAGTTGCAATAATACAAGCTTGCAATAAAGTAAGTGGATACGTAGAAAATATCTCTATCGTTTGAATTGCCATATTAGCTCCATTACA
>CAJJLI010000061.1 GCA_905192625.1 uncultured Clostridium sp.
CCAGCAGAAGAGCGCCAAGATGGCCGCCGGTGAATTCCCGGACATCGGCTTGAGATAAAACAAATGAAGATCAAATTATCGGACACTTTGGTTTAGGTTTTTACTCTGCATTTATGGTAGCTGGAAAAGTAACCATTGATTCCCTATCTTATAAAGATGGTGCAAAAGCAGTTCATTGGGAATCTGAAGAAGGTACTGAATTTGAGATGTCAGAAAGTGATAGAACAGAACGCGGTACTGAAATTACACTTTATTTAAACGAAGATAGTTATGAATTTTCAAATGAATATCGTGCAAAGGAAGTTATTGAGAAGTACTGTTCCTTTATGCCAGTTCCAATTTTCTTTACCAATGCAAATGCACCGGTAGAAGAGGAAAAAGAAGAAGAAATCGTAGAAGAAAATCAGGATGAAATCATTGATGCAGAGGTTGCCGAAGATGGCACAGCAACTGAGGCAAAGGACACAGAGAAAGAGAAGAAGGGTCCTAAGCCACTAAATGATCCAAATCCATTATGGGCAAAACATCCGAATGAATGTACGGAAGAAGATTATAAGGAGTTTTACCGTAAAGTATTCCATGATTTTAAAGAGCCTTTGTTCTGGATTCATTTGAATATGGATTATCCATTTAACTTAAAAGGTATTTTATACTTCCCTAAAATTAATACAGAATATGATAGTATTGAGGGAACAATTAAATTATATAACAATCAAGTATTTATTGCAGATAACATCAAAGAAGTTATTCCTGAATTCTTAATGTTATTAAAAGGTGTAATTGATTGTCCTGATTTACCACTTAATGTTTCAAGAAGTGCATTACAAAACGATGGTTTTGTTAAGAAAATTTCTGACTACATTACGAAAAAAGTAGCGGACAAACTTTCTGGAATGTTTAAAGTGGAACGTGAAAATTATGAAAAATTCTGGGATGATATCAGCCCATTCATTAAATTCGGTTGCTTAAAAGATGAGAAATTCCGTGAAAAGATGAAAGATTTCATTATCTTTAAGAACTTAGAGAAGAAATTTGTAACTCTTCCTGAATATTTAGAAGCAGCGAAAGTCGGAAAAGATTCTTCAGAGGATGTAACCGCAGCAGAAGTAAAAGAAGAAACTAAGAGTGATGACACTGCAGCAGAAGAAAGAAAAGATGTTGTATATTATGTAACAAATGAGCAACAACAAAGCCAGTATATCAATATGTTTAAGGATGCAAACATTGATGCAGTATTCTTAACACATAACATTGATCAGCCATTTGTGACACAATTAGAACAAGACAATCCTAAAGTTCGTTTCCAGAGAATCGATGCAGATATTACGGAAAGCTTTAAGGAAGAGACATCAGAAGATGATGAAAAGGATTTAAAAGAAAAGACAGAGAAATTAACCGAAACATTTAAGAAAGCTTTAAATAAAGAAAAATTAGAAGTTAAGGTTGAAAAACTTAAAAATCCAAAGGTATCATCAATGATTACATTATCAGAAGAAAGCCGTAGAATGCAAGATATGATGAAGATGTACAATATGTATGGAATGGATCCATCCATGTTTGGTGCTTCTGAAACACTTATATTAAATGCAAACAATGCGCTTGTAAAATATATTCTTGAAAATGAAAATGATGAGCATGCTACTATGATTTGTGAGCAATTATATGATTTAGCATTAATTAGCCATAAGCCATTGGATCCAGAAGCAATGACAAAATTCATTGAACGTAGCAATGAAATTATGATGTTATTAACAAAATAATATGAATTAAAGCTGTTGGAAAGTAACCAAATAGGTTGTTTTTCGACAGCTTTTATTTTGGTTAGATGGGATAAAATTTTACAACTTAACAAAGAGCCCCATAGAAATGAAAATAGAAAGCTCATTTTCTGAGCTTTCTTTTTAAGCCATTCATTTTATTCGTTTTTAAAATCTTTATTATTCCTGTGATAATTTATAAGTGCCTTCAAAAAGTCCTTTTGAAAAAGGGTTTTGTCCAGATTCTGTTATATTTAATTCTTTTTCATTCATAACAAAGTTAAGTGTAAAACCAGCATTGTCTTTATAGGTTGCTGTATTTCCCTGAATTTGTGCTATGCCAAAATAGTCGGTAGATTTACCATCATAGCTTACATCTAGTGTAAATTCAAATGAATTAGCATCTCCTTGTGCCAAAGTAATTTTACCATTGCTTTTACCATCTTTATCAAGTCGATTAAAAATTCCATTCCAGTCACATACAGCATCTACTGCTGCGTTATAAAGAGGAAAGTTTGAATAGTCGCTTATACTTCCATCTTCATTGTAACAATAAATTTCACCACTCACCTTATTTACTACCAAAGATGGAGTAATTACTTTATCGTTTGCTTTTACTTGGAATGAAAAGTATTGCTTTTGATCAACCACAACATCCGTTGATAATAAGTTAATTGAGTAAATGTTTAAATCAAGCTTTGACTCAATAATGGAACGCGCGTCTGCTTCTGTTAGCATAGTACTTTCATCAATTGTAGAAGAACTATCATCCAAAGAAGGAGAAGGTATCGGAGTGCTAGTAGGGGATAAGGTAGGTGTTATAGTAATGCTAGGAGTGACAGTTTCGCTAATTGCCTCTGTTGGTGTAGGGGTAATATTGTCTTGTGGTTCTTTGTTTTTACAAGCAGTAAGCAACAAGACACCAACTACCATACTCTGTAAAATTACCTTTTTAATTTTAATGTTTCTGCGTTTACTAATCTCTTGATTTCTTATTGTTTTTTTCATAATTACTCCAATCCGCGTATGTAAAACGCTATTATTGCATTATTTTATGTGAGATGCATATGAAAATAAATTCATATGAAAAAGAAAGCTTATAAAGTCTATGATACATTCTAAAGCTAAGATAAGGCAGGTTTTAGGCAAAAGTCTTACGGGAATCTTACAAAAGTATGAATCATCCTTTGAAAACTATGACTTTTGTCATGTCAAAAAACTATTCTTTGTCATTATTCTAATTTTTGGTAATGTGATATGATAATTCAAATAGAAAAAATATACTCGTTATTAGGAGCTATTATTAATTGAATCATTATTTTTCTTAAATAAGATGTAATAGATAAAATTGAATGGTGGAGGTACTTATATGGAATTTGTGCGTGTTGAAAAATTGACAAAATGTTATGGAGATTTTATTGCAGTAGACAATTTGAGTTTTACTGTAATGAAAGGAGAAATATTTGGATTGCTTGGCCCCAATGGTGCTGGTAAATCAACAACCCTAAGTGTAATCACATCATTACTATCTATCGATAAAGGCAAAGTTAAAGTTGCAGATTATGACGTTAGTACACATAAGCAGGAAGCGAAACAGTTTATGGGCATTGTACCACAAGATATCGCCATTTATATGCATTTGAATGCGATTGAAAATGTTAAATTTTTTGCTTCTTTGTATGGTATTCGGGGCAAAGAGCTGGAAGAGGCTGCGAAAGAGGCACTAGATTTTGTTGGACTAACAGGACATATGAAAAAGAAGCCAAAACAGATGTCAGGGGGTATGCAAAGAAGATTAAACATCGCTTGTGGAATTGCACATCGTCCAAAGTTAATTATTATGGATGAACCAACCGTAGGAGTAGATGCACAATCAAGGGAACATATATTAAACTCCATAAGATTTTTAAAGGAGAAAGGCGCAACGATTATCTATACGTCTCATTATCTACAAGAAGTAGAAGAACTTTGTGATCGTATCGCCATCATGGACCATGGTAAGTTAATTGCAATGGGTACAAAAGATGAACTGATTTCTATGGTGACGGACTATAAGACATTTTTTATTAAAATAAAAGAAGAAACACGCAATAATTTTGAAGATATAAAGAAGAAACTTCTCTTTCAAAAAGGTGTGAAGCAAGTATCAAAAGATGGAGAAGTATTACGTATTGATATGCAGATTGGTGAAGAAAGCATGGAAAATATTTTATCTGTCTTAATGTCTGAGGGAGTTGCAATCAAATATATTACCAGTGAAGTACCAAACTTAGATACTACGTTCCTAGCTCTAACTGGGCGTGAGCTTCGTTAAGAAAGGGGGATGACCATGGTATTTTTAAATGAATGTAGGGTATTTTTTAGAGATTATACGAATTTGCTTTTTATTGTTGTGTTTCCACTAACTATGATTTTGCTTTTAGGGAATATGTTAAAAGATCTTGATTATGCAGATGCAGAAGTTGGGAAGATTAATGCGGAATTTATTATTGGAACAGATGTAATTGAAACTAGGGCGATTGAGGCTTTTATAGAAAATATCAATGCATACGGCAATATTAATTTGACGCAAGCGAGTGATGCAAATCGTGCTAAAAATAAAATTGCTAATAAAGAATTGGATGCATTTGTAGAATTTAATGGGGAAAATATTAATTTGTTTGAGGGTGAGAATGAAATTAAGAATCGTAGCTTCTTTGCTATCCTGAATGGATTTCTTCAAAATATAAAAGTGCCACAACACAATGTAGAGGTACAAAAAAGCTTTATTACAAAGAAAGAATTCGATAAAAATCGGAGTATGCTTGATTACTATGGAGTTTGCATGATTATACTTGTTAGTTGTGCGGGAGGGATTGGATGTTTTACGAGTTTTGGAGATGAGAGAAAAAATAAAACGCTACTTCGTTTGATTGCCTCACCAATAAAGCGTACAAATATTTTTATGCAAAAAGTGTTTGGCATGATGTTAAGTGCCGGGGTAGAAATTGCTGTTATTATGATTGTCGGAACTGTTTTTTTTAATGTTCATTATGCCAATAATTTTTTTGATAATTTATTATTATTTTTATTTTTCTTTATATCAATGATGACCTTAAGCTGTGTGGGTGTTAGTTTGGGCTTATTTTTAAAAGGGAATCCACTTCTTATGTTTGGACCAATTCTTTGGTTGATGATGTTTTTTAGTGGAACCTTTTCTAAAGAGTTATATATTGAGGAAATCACACCGTTTATACCAATGTATCAAATGCAACAGGCAGCTTTTCAATTGATTCTATTTTCTAAAAAGGAAAAGGTGCTTTTTATAATTTTAATTGAACTTATCATTGGGATCGCATTTATTATATTTGGCGTAATTAAATTTAATAAATTGCAATATGAATCGTGATTAAGAGAAGTATTATGTAGTAAATTAATTTAGAGAAAGCGATTTAGGGATATGGTAGAAATTTGTTTATCGTGAAAAATGCAAATAAATGTTTTATAGTAATGGAAGTTATCAACAAAGAAACTATCAAGAACTTCTGAATAAAAATTAACTGCCCTTGGCAGATGGAGAATCATATGAAAAATAGTCTATTATTTATGAAAAGTAGCATAAAGCGGAATTTTGCTGCCCTACTATTGATACTGGTTACAGCATTCGTTTTATGTAGCGTAACGAATTTGTCATCAAAGAATTTTACGGCATTTTCAACAAAGACGGTAAAAGTAGCGGTAATTGATAATGATAGGAGTAGAGTGTCGGAAGCATTTATCACATATTTTTTAGATGAGATAAATATCGAAGTGCGTATGGATGGTGATTTTGACTTTTTCTCAAATGAATTGATTGATCGTAAAATAAGCGCTATAATAGAGATACCAAAGAATTATGAATCGGAAGGAATTAAGAATGGATCATTAGGTACTTTTGAAGTTACCTCGTTGAATGACTATGAAAATGCTGTTTTTATTAATCTATATATTGACTCATATCTTCAAGCAATGGAAGGTTTAATAAAAACAGCAAAAGGAGATACCGTTTTATTTCATCAGTTGTTAGATTCTTTTCAAACACAAAAGATAGAAATGAATATAGAGTCTGCGTATGTTCGTGATGATAGGAAAGAACAAGCGACTATGGGAGTTTTAACAGCAGCAGGATTTTATTGTATGTTTGTATTTTTTATAGGACTTAGTATGGCATTCGTTATTATGGATGATCGACTAAGTGGGGTATTTGAACGAATTAAAGTATCCCCAACTAAGGTTTGGCAATATGTATTAGGAACGACGGTGTATACGATTGTTGCAGGTTTATTACCGATTCTTATATTTGTTTTATATCTTAAAATGAACAATGTTATGGAGGTAATACCATATAGTATTTTAATAAGCTTTATGATGCTTTTTAATTTGATTTCTGTTGCCTTTTGTTTCATGGTTGCAATGCTTAGTAAAACTAAAGCATCCATACTAACAATAATAGTAGCTTTTTGTTCTCTTGGTCCTATTCTTGGAGGAGCTTATTTTCCAGTATCTGATAGTTCAATAATTATAGAACGATTAAGTAGGATTGTACCCCATTATTGGTATGTACAGGTGCTTCGGGATATAACAGAAGAAATACCGGTAAATGCAGGATTAAATGCAATGTTATTAATTCTTTTCATTTTGTTGTTTACTTTAATATCTGGTGGAAAGTTTGCAAGGAAAGAGACAGGAAGAGGTTAGAGAAAACGTTTCGTCAAAATAGAATTTAAGAAAGGCATAGGTAGAGGTATGCAAAAATTATCAATGATGTATGTTGTTGTAAAATGTATCGCGTTAGCTACTTCTATTGTTGCTATGTTAGAAGCTGGGGATAAGATAGAGCTAATTGTTCTCTTATCCTTAGCGTTTTCCTGTGTAATAGCAGTTCAATATATAATCTCTTTTCAGGAAAAGTATCGAGTAAGCGTTGTCTTTCTTAATGGGTTTGCCGTTATATTCTGTATTGTTTTTGGACCAAAAAGTTTGCTACCACTCTTAATTTTATTTCTTGCTGAAATAATTGATCTATATATACAAGACACTCATTATTATACAATTGTGGCTTGTATTGCATTTATGTTATACCTTATATTTGCTCCAAGCTATCTTGGTATAGCATTTGGTATCACAATTTTAGTATGTACGTTCTATATTCGATATTTGACAATAAGAACTGAGGAATACCGAGAAACTATGCTGTTTCAAAAAGAAGAGTTATGTCTGTTAGAAGAAAAAATAAAAGATAACAATCGTTTTATAAAAACCCTTCGTTATTCTTCAGCATTGGAGGAAAGGAATCGATTAGCAGCAAAACTACATGATAAAATTGGGCATGGTATCTCGGGGAGTATAATAATGCTTGAAGCATCGATGATGATGTTAGATAAAGATAGTAAAAGAGCAAGGAACGGGATTGAAACATCAATTGCTAATTTAAGAGCTGGTGTGGATGAGATTCGTTTTGCACTAAAAGAAGAAAGACCGATCAAAAGTGAACTTGGATTGAATGAAATAAAAATAAAATTAGAACAATTTAAATCAAACTATGGGATTGTAACGACATTACTTGAGCAAGGAAATCTATCTTTTGTTGGTTTATCTTTATGGCACTGCATTCATGATAATTTAGAAGAAGCGCTTACTAATTTGTTAAAACATTCAAATGCCAATGCATTTTCTTTAAAATTAGTTTTTAATAATAAAATATTATCGGTAGAATACCGGGATAACGGAACAAATTACAAAGTAGGTGAAAAAACAATGATGGGACTTGGTTTAGAAGCTATGGAGGAGAGAACCATCAAATCTGGAGGGAAGTTTTTTATAGAACAGACAAGTATGGGATTTGTTATAAAAAATATTTTTTTATGTGAATAGGATATAAGGATGAATTAGAATGGAACATGACAGAGAGGAATCTATGATATGATTAGAGTCTTATTGGCAGATGATGATGGGATTATAAGAGATGGTCTTAAGATGATATTAGAAATGCAGGAGGATATGGAAGTTGTTGGGGTTGCAAGCGATGGGGAAGAGGCAATTTCATTAGCACGCGCCACCCATCCAGATGTGTCGTTATTGGATATTCGTATGCCATATAAAGATGGAATTGATGTAGCCGACGTTTTAATAAAAGAGAATCTCTCTATTCCGTTATTATTAACTACCTTTGACGAGGAAGAATTTATTTTACGTGCTATTAACATCGGCGTTCAAGGCTATATTTTAAAAAATAGTCCAGCCAAACGATTGGTTTCTGCAATACGTGTTATTGCTTCGGGTGGTACAGTATTTCAAAAGGATATCTTTCACTATATAACAACGCAGGTAAATACAACAAAATTAATCAAAGATAATAAAGTTTCAGTATTCAAAAATTTAACAGAACGAGAATTAGAAGTCGCATCTTATGTAGCAAAAGGTTTATCAAACAAAGAAATTGGTAGTTGTTTATTTATTTCAGATGGAACGGTGAGAAATCATATTAGTATTATTTTAGATAAAACAGGATTACAACATCGTACACAAATTGCAATAGAATACATAAGGGAAAATGGAGTGGTTTAGTTAAAATTTGGACAATATCTAATATATGAATAAATATCTAAAAAAAACTTATACTATTTTTAAAATTGTTGTTGATTTATATCTGTTTATCTGATACAATAATAAACGTTGAGTCAAGGCTCCATGGTCAAGCGGTTAAGACACCGCCCTTTCACGGCGGTA
>CAJJLI010000062.1 GCA_905192625.1 uncultured Clostridium sp.
CTACTACAATACTCATTAACCAATTAGAATCTTTCAATGTCATCAATGCACCACTTCCTGGTATATTACCTGAAAATTGTTCAATAAGTTTAAGGAGCTTATTACCCTTACATGTTACAGTAAAACTTTCCCAATTCGTCTCCTCTGGATGTCCAAAGAATGGTTCTGGATTGCCAAGTCCTTTTTTCTTCTTCGCAACTTTACTCCAAAGTTCGCCTGAAATTGGCTTGTCTACGTTATAACTAGCCGGTGTATACAAATCACCTAAGCTAGCACTATCAGTCATACACGCGTTGGTCATGAAACATAAATCTCCTTGATTTAACTCAATTATCTCTTCATTTCCATCTTGCTCTACATGGATCGCAGTTGCTGTTATTGTATCATCGTCTGCAAAATCAATGTCAGTAACGGTTGCATTGATACTAAAATCTACGCCATTTTGATCCAAGTAACTCTTTAAAGGTAAGATTACGGACTCATATTGATTGTATGGTGTACGTGTTACACCTTCTAATGTCTCAATGCGTGAAAATTCAAAAATCATACGTTCCATATAACGTTTAAATTCAAATAAGCTAGACCATTTTTGGAACGCAAATGTTGTTTGCCACATATACCAGAAATTTGTTTCAAAAAAGTGTGGAGTTTTCGAAAACCATTCCTCAATCGTCATATCATCCAATTTTTCTTCTGGTGTAATCATTAATTTTCCAAGTGCCATACGATCTGCATTGTTAAATCCCATGCTTTTAACATTTAAAATATTTCCATGTTTATCAATTAAGCGGGCCTGTGCATGAGTTGGATGAAGATGATCAAAATTTAATATCTCTTCGGTTACACTCTTTCCTTTCATATCTAGAGAAGGTATGGATGAAAACAATTCCCAGAAATTCTCATAGGTCTCTTCGTTTAACATTCTACCGCCTCGACATACAAATCCTTGTTCTACATTACCAGCACCATCGTTGCTTCCACCAAGTATTTTCATTCCTTCTAAAATATGAATATTCTTACCTTCTACACCACAATCACGAATCAGGTATGCTGCTCCTGCCAAAGAAGCTAAGCCACCACCAACAAAATAAAATTGACGATCATTTGAGTTGTTTTCTTCATATGAAGTATTCTCATTCTTAGATTTAGAATTTATTTCATTGTGCGCATCGCTTCGTTTTTTTGAATCATGCTTTTGACTTTGCCTTTTTGCATAGATCGTAGCGGCAGTTACTGCACCTACCATCGCACCTAAAATTAATACATTTTTCTTTTTGGACTTTTTATGCATCTGTTTGTAATACTGTTTATAATACTTTTTATAATTCTTTTTTAAATCTTTCTTATTCATAGTTCTAACCTCCGCTGATTACATATTTCTAATTTCGCTGTTTTACTGTTTTGTTGTTTTACTGTTTTGTTGTTTTATTGCTTTTGCTTTTACTTTTTTGATTTTTTGCTATTTTACTTATTTACTGAGATTGTCTGTAGTATACCCAAAATAATACACTTTGTAATTAAACAAACTTTTTTCTGTGTCATAATTTACGACACTTTTTACAAAATGAAAAAAAAATAGACAAATTTAATTATTTGTCTATTTAGAATACATACTAACATTGATAGTATGATATTAAATTTTAGTAGTGCATTTTTAATATAAAATTCATTCTATTATTATCTGCATGTTGGAGGATTATTATGTCATTGGATAAAAAATTAAAACAAGCAGCGTTTGATACACTCTTTGCCTTCTTTATTCAAAATAAGGACCGCTCTAACAAATACGCTGCAAAAGGAATTATAGACGCTGCGCATTCAATCAGCAAGGAAAACTTAAGTGATGAGTCAATCAAGGCTTTGACGACAGAACTATTAGCTCTTATGAAAGATCTAAAAAAACATAAAATTAACGAAGTAGACATAAAAAACTGGGTAATTCTTGAATTTCACTTACGATAGGACCTCATATATTCCTACGTTAAAAATCGTTCATAAGCCAGTTTTTCACAACTAGTTGCCAAATATTTTAAACGTTTTGCTAAATGCTCAGGTGCTTCCTTCATTCCATGCTCAACCCAAGAAATTACAGTACCACAAATTCCATATGCAAAATACGAAGCGAAAAATTTCTGATCTTCCGGTACTAATGCATGATGCACATCCACCGCAGCAATCGCCTCCTCGAACAATGTTACGGTAATGTTAAACAAATATTCTTTAAAACACGTCTCATCTGACTTTATTGTATTGCTAAAAAAAATCTGTTCCTCTTTCATGTGTGCAAATAAATTTACTAGTTTTTCATCCCAATTATCAAGTGTAATCCCATCTATAACAGGTAAAAAACCTTCATTATAATAGATCCAATTCAACAACTCATATTTATCTTGAAAATGATAATAAAATGTTTGACGATTTAATCCACAGATATTAGTAATATCGGAAACCGTTATCTTGTGAAATGGCTTTGTCATAGTTAATTCTTTTAACCCTTGTGCAATTGCTTTTTTAGTAATCAATGCTTCTGACATTAAAAATCATACCCCTCTTACTTTAATCAATATAATCCCTTGAAGTTTCAAACGATACTGTTCGTATGTTAGTTCCAATGTAAAACTAATTAATTTATAGAGATAGTATAACCTAAGATTTTTTTAGCCGCAAGTAATTACTATATTTTATTACAGACACTTGTCCATTACAAAACTATGATATAAACATTTTACACGCATTGCATTCAATCGCATTCTATAAATAACATTGTATAATAATCATTATTTATCATCTAATTATAAAAGATTTACAATTCTATCATTCATTGCTATAATACAATCGCTTTGCGAATCGAATTGATTGCAACTGCATATCTATCAGATATAGCATCTGAATATACTAATATGAAAGAAAGATGAGTGTAACCAAACATGAAAGACAAATTGATCAGTTCTATTATGGCCGGAGCCTATGTTGCTCTTGGCGCATTGACCTATCTTCTGATTCCAAATGCCATTGTCGGTACAATGTTTTTCTCTGCTGGAATCTTACTTGTATTTAGTTTTGATCGTTCTTTATTTACAAAAGTAGTTCCAATGTCTATTATAACAAAAGAATTTACAATCTCTGATATTATAATTACTTGGGTCGGTAATCTCATAGGCGCTGTTGCTATTGCAGTTTTATCCTTTTACTGCAGGTTCCAAGACAAATTATTAAGCACGCTACAACCAATCGCTGAAAAAAAACTTCATGATACTCCATTAAGCCTTTTTATAATGGGAATATTCTGTGCAGTGTTGGTAAGTTATGCAGTCTTTTTAGGTAAACGTTTTAAAGTAGGCTCCTTTCCTCATGTTTTTTATGTATGGCTTCTAATAACTGCCTTTGTTTTTGGTGGATACGACCATATCGTTTCTCATTTTTATTATCTTGCTACTTATATATTAGCATTTGGATTTGACCCAATTGCAGTGTTAAAAGTTATCTTTTTCGTTACGGCTGGCAACATCGTTGGTGGTATTGCAATTGCTACGATTGAGAAAAAAAGAGTTTTAGATTTTCTACATAGTGACTCTACAAACGGAGGTTCAGAACCTAAAACTCTTCTTTGACGGAATAACAAAAATCCATAAAACTTACTGACCCTCCAACTGTTTTTGTTGAGTACATAAAAAGCCCCAAACGGCAACCTGTAAAGTGATCCAACTTAAAGTATAGCTTAACTGTTATTCCAAGTTTCACCCATGACTTTGCCTCTTTATAATAAAACTCAACTTCATCAATATTATCCTGAAAATTAGCCTTTAGTCGAAATGTAACTTTACTTTGGGTGAATGGTATCCTTTCAAATTCTTTCCCTGATTGTTTATCAGCACCCTTAGTACCCCAGATGTTCTCACCTTCCTTCGGTTCTTTCGCAATCATAGCAAGGTAATAATTATCATCTTCTTTGGTTAACGCAATTAGTCCATAACAGCCCTGCAATGCACAAATTCCAGTAAAATCTCCATTTTTCAAGTAACTTCCATCGACTGTGACAGTGGCTGTTGTGACTGGTCCTACCATTCTTTGTGTAAGTGTATTGGTTGCTAATGTTACATTCGCACTGATTTTACCAGAGACAATCCTCAAAGCTTGAGGCTGTTTTGTTATGCACCATAATTTATGGTCTGGAGTATGGTTCCATTGCCATACTTTTTTCAACCGAACTCTACCACTTTCATCTGGTATATAATTAAAATTATCGCTTTCACACAATGCTTCATATACATGCTTAGGATGAGTACTTGGAATTGTTACTAAATGCGGTACCTTACCATTAATGCCAAACACAGGGAAGTCATTGATAAATTGAATCGGAACTAAGACTGGAATCCGTCCAATTGCACCATGATCTTGAAAGCACATAGCGAACCAATCCCCCCAAGGAGTATCCACAATTCCACCTTGAGCTACTCCCTGATTGTAATATCCCATATCATCATCTAATACATCGCTTCCAACAAATTCACCCTCAATTGAATCTGCTACATAACAAGCCTCTGTTCTTCTACCATAGCAATCCTTTGGCCAATGTATTAAAAATAAATAATACTTACCATTAATTTTATAAAAATGAGCACCTTCATACCCTAGTATTACATTTCCTTTTTCCATAACAATGACTCGTGAAATACCTCCTACCTTAGGACCAGTTAATTCTTTATTTAGTTCTACTAAATGAATCTTACTATTTCCATATACAATAAATACACGGTCCTCGTCATCAAACAATAGCGAACAATCATGATAAAATCCCTCTATGATCTGTTTATCCCAAGGTCCCATGATATTATTTGCCTGATATAAATATGTTTTACCTGTATCATTGCACACAAAGCAAACATAAAATTTATTCTTATGGTAACGAAGTGACGCTGCCCACATGCCTTTTCCATAAATAGTTTCATCTCCAACAAGGCGCTGTGCTGGAGTGCGATCCAAATCTTCATAAACATAAGTTAATATTTCCCACTGAATTAAGTCATATGAACGTAAGATCACTCCTCCAGGCATAAAATGCATGGTCGTACTTATCATATAATAGGTGTCTTCAACTCTTATTACATCTGGATCCGGATAATCAGACCATATAATTGGATTATTCTTCATAATTATGTCCATGCCTTTATTGCACATATCGCCCTGAAATTGCTGGTATGGACACGGCCCCCCCTTTATTCATTCATGTTATTTCTTTCAACCTTTTCACCTTCTACTTATTAAATATTAATTGTACGTAATTATAAAAACCTAGGTACCACACCTTAAAATCATGCGCACCACCTTCGATTTCCTGCCATTTAAAATTCTCATCTTCACTTAGTCTTTCTGATAAAGATGTGATGTTTAAAACAGCATTGGTTGCATGTGGCCAAGCAATTCCATCTGCAGTTCCACAGATGTTATAAAAATAATTTACCTCGTAATCCTTAAAGTTATCGAGTGCACTTACTATCTTTGCAGATGTATTTGTCGTCGGACAGGCTGAAAATGCACCAAAGTAGCTGATAATATCTAGCGATTCACACAAGCCAATATTAATTGTTTGCATTGCACCCATAGAAAGACCACCCATCGCACGATGCTGTCTAGCTTTTGTCAAATCATAACCTTGTTCGTTAAACTCAGCAAAAGTTGCAAAGTTCGCATCAATATATGGAATCAAGTCATTACGTAACTCCTTGCCAAACTCATAAAATGAATTAAAATCAGAAGATGTGTTTGCATAATTTACACTGGATCTTCCATTTGGCACAACCACAATAAATGGTTTGATGTCTCCATAATAGATTAAGTTATCCATAATTGCTTTAATAGTAGAGGCATTGTGATACATTCCCCACTCTTTTTCATTTCCACCAATGCCATGCATTAAATATAAAACATCATATTCGCAAGTTTCATCATACCCATAAGGAAGATATACATAAGCAGGCTTCTTTATCGGAGCATTATCACCAAAATAATCATATGTATCATAATATATTTGATTAATAGTTCCGCAATAATCCGAACGTATGGAGGAATACTTTTCTGGAATTTCATAGCTGATTTCCGCAGTTGGATCAAAATTCTCAGGCGATAATGTGGGAACTGGTGTTGTCGCATGATTTAATGTTTTCGATGGTTGACCATTTAGTATAGAAGCTGCTGTATTTGATTGCTCCTCTATTTTGGTTGCTTCCTCAGTATTCTTCTTTGGCTCATCCGTTTTCTTCTTTGTTTCCTCAGTTTTCGTTGGTATTACTGTGGATTTTAGTTCCTCATTTGATGTTGGTGCCACAGATTCATTTTGTTTTGTATTTGGTTCATCCATACCTGCAACCTCCGTATTAATCGACGTTTCCATAAACTTTGATGGGGTTCCTTTATTGGAACATGAAATCATAAATAAATTAAGTACACAAATTACGACAACTATGAAAAACTTCATACAACAAACTTTATATGATTTTATAATCCAATCATACTCTCCTTTCAATTAACCTTCTATTTAAGCTTATTTCAATTTTAAATTAAGGCATACAAAGCTTATACTTTTCTTCTACCTATTCGGTCTAAAAATCCAGAATCCGATAAAATGCTTCTTTCGGCTTATGCTCCTCATCAAACAACATCGGCCAATTTTTTCTGTTTCTTACAGGAAAATTATCCAACCATGTTACATCGTCTGCAACACCCCACAAGGTAACACAGTCAATATAATCTTTATATTCTCGGAATATGCGAAATGCAGTTTCGTATGCCTTTGCTTGTTTTTCAAGTAATATATCCGATGGTTTTAATAATCTAGTGTGATCATTGTACTCAAAAAGTGAGACATCCATTTCTGTGATATGTATTCTCATATTCAAGGAAGCATAAGTTTCAATTGTCCGTCGCAAATCATCTTCTGATGGAAAGTAAATATTATGATGACATTGCAAACCTACCCCATCAATCGGAACGCCTCTTTCCTTCATTCCTTTTATCACTTGAAATATTTTTTCTCTCTTTTCAAGGTTACACTCATTATAATCGTTATAAAATAATTCGGTATCAGGTAGCTGTTCCTTCGCCATGTGAAATATGATATCCATAAAATTTTCACCAAGTGTTTCAACCCATTTTGACTGACGCATCACCTGACCGGTTTTATCCTCAATCGCTTCATTTACTACATCCCAACAAAAGACCTGTTCCTTATATCTCTCCCCAAGAATAGTAATGTGGTTTTTGATACGATTTAATAGTTGCTCTTTACTACCTTCAAATACCCAATCTGGTGTTTGATTATGCCAAGCAAATGTATGTCCACGAACAAGAAGGTTATTTTCTTTTGCAAACTCAACAATTTTATCTGCTTTCTTAAAATCATAAATTCCTTCCTGCTCCGTAACACTGGAATACTTCATCTCATTTTCACATGTGATACTATTAAAATGTTCTTTAATAATTGCGTCGTGACTTTCTATGGTTTTATCACTAACTGCTACTCCAACTTTAAAAAAATCCTTATACTTCTCTTTCAGCATATTATTCCTCCATGCACCATGCACTTGAAACAAAATTGATAGCAACTACTGTGTTTAACTTTTTTGTTAATAAATTCGATACTTCCCAGCTAGCATTAAAAGGCAAAAGAAATATAAACAATTATCATAATATCTACGATCACCTTTTCTAAGAGGAGTATTTAAAAATGTCTTCACCCATTCCATTTGATATTTACCGGTAGCTGCTAAGGATCCCGCCGCATTGGTAGCTATAATAGCAGTTGGATGCAGTGCTGGTTGTTCCAGTGCCGTTCCATCGATTAAGTAATTGTAAAACTCCCTTAAATTCGTTGTTTCAGAGAAAAACGTTTGTAATCTATCAACAATTACACCAAGTGACGCATCTTTATGAAACCAAGCTGCATCTAAACCAATGTTCATTGCCACACGGTATGCATCAGAATAAAATTGTCCATCATGGAACAAACGCTTAGGTAAACCACTATATTCCGCATACTCTGGAGCCATACCCGTAACATCATGACAGGTAATATGTAAGAACTCTCGACTTGCTATAGCTGCCGTTTTCCAGAAACTTCGGTCTTCCTCTTTTGCCCAAAGTGAAAATAATTCATAAAAATGAGGCAAATGATAGGATGGATCGGTATAATCCGCCTCTGGGACGAACCTAATATAGTAATTGTCGTGATCCCACATAGCACGGCCACCCACTACCAATTCATTCTGATGTAGGCAATGCCATAGAATGTCCTTGGCCTGTTCACTATAATTAAAGGGCGGTATGCCATCACCCCAGCGGTGACTTGCAAACATTAAAGCCAATGCGAAATATTCCTCACCATCTGGCGCTGGGCCTTCTGCATTATTTATTCCCTCAGGTCATACTGACCATGCAAAATCCCCTTCATATTTACCACTAGAT
>CAJJLI010000063.1 GCA_905192625.1 uncultured Clostridium sp.
GGTGCATTCTCGCCATTAGGCGGGAGTGCATTTGCAGGTGAGAATCGTACAAAGGTAAGCTCTATGTTACTCTCCTATGCCATGGAGCAGATGGTTAAAAAAGAAATATTAAGTATTTCTCTTTCACGATATGCAAATGATGATGAAGTAGGTAAAGCCTTAGTGTTTAACGGATTTGGTATTCGTTGTACCGATTCTATTAAAGAAATATCACATATTCAGGAGAAAGAGGATGTACTAGAAGGTATTAACTTTTGTGAACTACAAAAAGAAGAATTTCAACAAGTGCTTGAACTAGAAAAGGGACTGTGCAATCATATGAGAAAAGCACCAATCTTTATGCCATTAAATTTAAGCAAGGAATTTCCTGATAAAATGGTAAGCGTCGGTAGCAGGATGTTTGTAGCAAAAGAGAATGCAGGTGGTAAAGAAAAAACTATTGGCTATATAAGAATTGGAGGCGAGGGAGAAACTTTTATTTCAGGGCTTTCTACGATAAAGAACATTTGCGGCGCTTATGTGGATGTAAATTATCGTAACAATAAGATTGCAGAAGGTTTATTAAATTATATCATTGGAGTTTTACAAAACGAAGGCGTTCCTTACTTAGGCGTTGATTGTGAAACACTAAATCCTACTGCATTACGATTTTGGGGAAAATATTTTAAGAATTATACCTATAGTTATACAAGGCGGATTGATGAACGAGTAGTGGGTTACGAGGAATATGAGAGGATGTTTTGGGAGGAATAGCGTGAAATAAAAATGAAAGATTAGTGTACGAATTTTAGTTTATATTAGTTTACCAATGTTTTACGATATGTTATCATAATATGGAAATTATAAACAATAATTAGCTATTATATATTTTAAATTCTAATAATGATAATTATATTATCATTTGTGCGGAGGTTATTATGGAAACAATTTTACTGTCGAAAGAAACGGCTGATTACAATAAACAAGCAGCTGATTTATTAAAACAGGCTTTTTCCCATGCTTATTCTGCTTGTTCTAAAGAGGAAATTAGTAAATGTATAGAAGAAGATAGGGTAGCCATTGCGGCGATTGAGGGAGAAATGCTATTAGGCTTTGTTGGCGCTATTCCGCAATATGGAGTAACCGCGTGGGAATTACATCCTCTGGTTGTCGACGAAAAATATCGCTCACAAGGAATAGGAACAAAACTTTGCCTTGCTCTTGAAGAGATATTAAAAGAAAAGGGTTGCTTAACAATTTATCTAGGAAGTGATGATGAAAATGACAGCACAACTCTTTCAAATACAAATCTTTTTCAAGATACGTTTGAGAAGATAATGAATATTCAAAATATTAAGAATCACCCTTATGAATTCTATAACAAAGTTGGTTATCAAATTATAGGTGTAATTCCAGATGCTAATGGGATAGGAAAGCCTGATATATGGTTGGCAAAAAGTCTTGTCCATTCCACCTTAAAATAAGTAAGGATTGGTTGATTTTGAGTAAAGAATGTATTGATTCATACTGACCTCAGAATTATTGATTAAATCTAGAATTATTAGAAATTAAAATTATTTTTATATAGACGATGCATCAAAGTGAAAGTGTAAAAAGGAGGCTTGAAATGGAATGTCCCTACTGTAAAAAAGATATGAGATCAGGATCTATAAAAGCGAATAACTTACTATCTTGGACACCGGATGGTGAATCTCAAAAGGGTGGTACACTATGGGCAAAAAGTAAAAATAGTATTGTATTGGCCAAGTATTTTGGATTATGGCAGGCATCGGTTGATGCATTTTATTGTTACAGTTGTAAGAAAATCATTATTGATACGAATCAGTACTAATTGAGTTTTTTTATCACAAGATGCATGATACGAATTATTTATTTGTAACAATTTCTACAATATGATAAAATAGTGTAAGGTAATACATAATATTACAAAGGAGATGTTAATATGAAGGGGACTGTAGTTTCATCATGGGTAGAGTCGAGTCGAGTACTATTCGGAAACACTGTAGTAAATGAAGCCCTAAAAGCTTTCGGCTTTTCTAGCTCTTACATTTTTTCGCCACTTGAAGATGTAGAGGATAAGAAAGCGATTGGAATTGTTGAACATATTGGAAATTCAGTAGGAAAAAGTAAGGATGAAATATGGCGAACGATGGGACAGGAGAATGTTAAAACATTTAGTAAGCTGTATCCAGGATTTTTCCGACACGAGTCTGCTTATCAGTTCTTAAAGTCTATGAATGATGTTCATGTCATAGTTATGCAACGATTTAAAGGAGCAAAGCCTCCAATTTTGGATGTTACACCATTATCATCACATGAAATTTATTTTACATATCGATCCAAAAGAGGAATGGGAAATTACTTAAAAGGTTTAATTAGTGGTGTATCCCAATATTTTAAGGAAGAAATCGAAGTTGAAGAGGTTTTAAAAACAGAGGATGAGTTAAAGCTTAAACTCAAATTTGAATCAGAAATACAAAGTGTGAAAAAGTATCGCTTAAATATGTTACTATCCTTTGGAATCTTTAAGTCAACTGCACTAAAAGCATCCATATTAAATTTTATATTGGTGGCGTTAGCAGGGTTGATTTTATTTGACAGTCCAGTGAATGCTGTGATTTCGGGTGTAGTAGCATTTGTCTCATCTTTCGTGACAGCGACAATTTTAAATCGCCCTAAAAAATTAATATTTAAGGAACTAGAAAAATTAAGTGAGAGAGATTTCATAGAATCAACGGTTATGAAAACCAAAGACGAATATGAAACCTATATGAATGAGATAAATAAAATAAAGCAAAATATTCAAAAAGACTTTATCGGATTTCATTCAATCGTTGATGAAATGTATACGTTTAACAAATCAGTGACGGATATATCTAAGACGATGCAAAATACTTCCAATGATATTACTGAAGTGCTGGATCAGGTTGCAACAGCTGCCATTACGCAAGCGAGTGACACTGAGCATGCGGTAATGGTATTAAATGATAGTATATCAAGTATTAGCCATATTTCAGATAAGAGTGAAGAAAATAAAGAACATATCGAAAACGCAGTACAAGATATCGCAACAAGTTTTACAAAAGTAGAAAATACTGCAACTGAAATTAATCATGTATTAGATAAATTTAATGGTATTAAAAATAGTGGATTTACTTTGCAGGGAAATGCAAAAGATATTACGAACATTGTAACGATTGTTTCTAGTATAGCGAACCAAACAAATCTATTAGCGCTGAATGCTTCGATTGAAGCAGCAAGAGCCGGAGAGGCTGGCAAAGGATTTGCTGTAGTAGCGGAAGAGGTACGAAAACTATCAGAAGAGACAAATAAAGCAGTACGTCAAATCAATGAGAGTTTAACTGGGTTTATCGATAGTATCGATGAAATTGTTACAAATATCGATCTCCAATATGGAGTTTTGGAAAGTGAAAATACGAAACTTTCTGAAGCTGTAGTCACTACGAATAATTCGAATCAACATCTTAAAGTAGTGTCTGAAGAGATGGTACAAACTTCAAAACGCTTGAAAAATGAAGCGCAAAACATATCTTCATTATTTGAAAATATTGAAAACTTAGCCGCAATCGCTGAGGAAAATTCAGCTTCCACGCAAGAAGCAAATAGTAATGTCTCAATCTATGTAGATCAAATTAATGATTTGACAAACCTTATTGAAGTATTTGACAATATGATTGTTAATTTCAAAGAAGATTTGGCAAAGTATCAATTATAGAATTTCAAAATATCCATATGATAGGAGAAAAAGGTCTTATCTTATGGATATTTTTTATTTATCTCATAATATTATATAAATTCAGAGGGAGGATTTATAGTGGATGTAGCAAGAGTGGATATCGGGGTAGAATTGATTAGTTCAATACTATTTTTTAGCAAACATTATAGTATTACTGAGAAATTCCTTGGGAATAAACATGCTCCTAGAATAACAAAGGAATATGAACTAGAATTGACAGAATGGATTAAACCATATTTAAAACATGAGGTATTTGCATATGTAGAAGAACTCACGTATAAAGGCCTTTTCTTTGGTAGACCAATTGAGATTATGTGTGCTACGGATTTTGAAACGATGAGTTTAAGAGAAACATTGAGTAGTCTTTGCGTAGAATTTTCTGGTGGACGAAGTAGCATTGAAAAATTACTAACCTTATTAAAGGACTTTTCAGAAGTATCCGATTATAAAAGTTTTTTTCAACAAGCTAAAAAATATTATATTAAGCCAATTGAGTATTTTAATAATCATTTTGACTTAAATAAAATAATTTTTGAAATAAATAAATTTTATGGTTACGATAAAAATTCGTATCAGATTATATTGACAGATCTGCAATGTGGGAGTTATGGAATTCATTTTAATGACATAAGTAAACGCAATATTTTTGCTATCTACACAATGAATGGGGTTACATTACTTGATGAAAAAAGCTTAGAATCTGCCTGTGGAGCTTTTTCTTTAAATATACTAATTCATGAATTTTCACATCCTTATGTAAATCCATTGACTGAAAAGTTTTCTGAGGAGGTAAATCAATATAAGGGAGCTTTCGATAAATTGCTTGCATATAAATTACCAGGGAGTTTATCTGGATATGGTAACTGGGAAGAATGTGTTGACGAGCATATTGTTAGAGCGATTGCAATTCATCTTGCAAAAAAAATCCGTTCTTCTGAAATAGAAGAGTGGCACTATAGACGTTCTTACAATGCTGGTTATCGATATTTGCCGTTTTTATTAGAGAAGCTTGTATGTTATGATGATAATAGAGATAGATACAAGACGTTTGATGATTTCTATTTAGAACTAATTAAGAGTTTTTCGAAAAATAGTTCATTATAACAAAACATGATTTCTTGGTGCGTATTCTTATGGTTTTTAAAGAAAGCAGTGGGGGCAATGGTACCGTGGAGATTATTATGTTACCTGAAGAAATGAGTCATAAGCGAATTCTAAAATTTCATTTATATCAACAAAAATAATTGTAAATATAATACAAAATAATCATAGACACTAATATAAGCTACATATATAATTAACTCATAATACATGTGTTTAAATGAGTACAAAAAGGAGGGGAGCTTCTTTCAATTGCATAAACATATGTAGAAAGAAAATTATATGGAGGTAAATATTTATGAAGTGTATCAAACGTATTAAATGTATTATGCTTTGTTTCGTACTGGGGTTATCAATGTTGTATGCTTTACCATCCGTGGTATCTGTTAACGCTGCAACAACAATTTCTCACAATTTCACATCGAGTGGGACAAGTAGTTCGGTATTTACAATTACAGGAAATCTTTCTACTTCAAAGGGAACCGTGACTTATAATGGATTAACGCTTACGCAGTGTCTAAAAATTGAAACATCAACAAGCATTCGTTTTACAACATCAGGAACATCCACTTTAAAATTAGTATTTAATGATGCAGACGGTAAAAAAATAAATGTGGATGGAACGGATTACTCGATGACTGGAGGAATTGTTAGTGTAACCCTTGGGGCGGGTGCACATACCATTTCGAAAACGGATGTTGCTAATTTATTTTACATAGAATTAACGACTGACGGAGGGGCTACACCAACGCCAACAAAGGCACCGACAGTTACGCCAACAGTGACACCGACGCCAACGAAAGCGCCTACTGCAACGCCTACACCTACAGTGCCACCAACTTCTGGAGATATTATCTTAACACCAGGTGGTTCTATGACTTTAGAACAGGCGATTAATACGCTACAAGCTGGTAAGACAATATTCTTAAAGGCAGGTACTTATCCTTATTCAAGTACGATTGTTATCAAAGAAGGTAATAATGGTACCTCAAGTGCTATGAAAAAAATATATGCTTACGGCGATGGAGAAGTTATTATTGACTTTTCAGCGATGGCGGAGAATAGTTCCAACCGAGGTATTGTTTTAGCAGCTAATTATTGGAATATAAAAGGCATTATGATCAAAGGTGCTGGAGATAATGGAATGTTACTTGCAGGACACTATAATAAAATTGAGAATTGTGTATTTCGTGAGAATCATGACACAGGACTTCAATTATCAAGATACAATACATCTTATAATTCAATTGACCAATGGCCAAGTAACAATCTAATCATTGGATGCTTATCTACTGAAAATATAGATTCTGGACGTGAAGATGCAGACGGATTTGCAGCAAAACTAACCAGTGGAAAAGGCAATAAGTTTGTTGATTGTGTGGCTACATATAACTGCGATGATGGCTGGGATCTTTACACAAAATCTGATACGGGAGCGATCGGTGTGGTTACATTTGAAAATTGTGAAGCATCGAATAATGGCAAATTTAAAGATGGATCTCTTACTGGAGGAGATGGAAATGGATTTAAATTAGGAGATGATACGGCATCCGTTCCTCATGTGTTAAAAGATTGCAAGGCGAATTACAATGCCAAACATGGTTACACAGGCAATGGAAATCCTGCAACCTTTATCATGGATAATTGTACTGGTACTGGAAATAGTGGAAAACTCTTTGATCGAATAACTAGTACAACATCGAAATAATAGTTATATTAATATGATTCATAAATAAAATATTTATATGTGAACGATTGCTGATTGCCAATGGCAGTACTGTTAATCAAATTAAATCACGCAACTCTTAGTAGTAAAGAGTTGCGTGATTTATCATAAAGTTGTTATGCGTAGTTATATTAATGAGGTTAAGTCAATGAAAAAAACTATGTTTCTTATAATTTTCTTTACTTTAGTAATGTCGGCTTGTTCAAAGAAAACATCAAGAGAAGCTTTGATGAATATACCGGATGATTATAGTCTCGAAGATGCAAAGTCGGACGATTGCGTAGTATATGAAGATGGTGATATTACATATGGCAAGTCGTTTTGGGATGATTTTATCACGGCGACAGAAAAGAGAAAATCAACGACAGTTAGATTAGCATTTTATTATACACTTGGTAATCCTTCGAGCTATTCGAAAGAGTATTATAAAGCAATAAAAGATGACTATCCTGTAATTTATATCAAAGATTTGAGTTATGATGGAGAAAAATATAAGATTGAGGGCATCGAAGATGGCCAAATGATTACCAAGGAATATAAATATATGGTAAAGTACGAGGGACAACCAGACAGTGCAAGCGCATTAGTTTCTGATTACATATATTATGTTCTTGTAAATGATAATTCAGTTACATGGGATGATATTCAAAAAGGAATGTTTAGTTCTAAATTTGGAGATGGGATAGATCATTATATGGTGTATGAAGAATTAGTATGGAAATAGGTGCCGTTTCTATTGATTATAAGGCAAAACTGATAATACGAGTATTCGAATCAGAAATACTATTAGAAATTTAATTAATTGTTGAATATTGGAGAATAATACTTTATAGTTAATATTGGTAATTAAACAAAAATTGGAGGCGGTTAGCATGCAACTGAATAAATATTGGGTGAAAAGGTACTGTAGTAAGCTCCATGCAATTCTTTAGATGGATTCATCTATCTGTATGGAGCAGAATAAGTTTTATTAATAAATGGATCATATAAAGAATTGCATTAAATTTATTTTAAACAATAAAATTAAGGAGCAATTCATATTATGAAAATTAAAATCGAATTAGCGCATCAAGCAAATAGCTTTATTATTAAAAATATGTATCCTTTATACCTTCATGATCTTGCAGAAATACATAAAACATTACCAAATAAATATGGAATCTTTGAGGAAGATGAAATTAAAACGTTAGAAGAGCAATATAACATTCAACAAGTCTGGTTTGATAATCCAAAAGAATTATTTCCGTACCTTATAAGTGTAGATGATATACCTGCCGGTTTTTGCTTGATTGGAAGTGGTAGATATGTACCAAAAGACATTGACTTTTATGTAGGTGAAACTTTTTTGGTAAGGCCTTTCCGAAGTAAAGCAATCGCAACAGAAGCTGTTATTGAAATTTTTAAGAAACATCGAGGAAGATGGATGCTTTATACCCCTTCAAGAGATAACAATGTTCGAGCACAATTATTCTGGAAGAAAACACTAGGAATATATACGGAAGGGGATTATACGGTTAGAAAGCAGTTCATTGATAATATGTCTATGCTGGTTTTTAAGTTTAATAATCTATAATTTCCGTTATCTATATTTGTTACGCATGTAAAGTTACAATTCGGTTGAAATGCTTTAAATTTAATCCTCCACTGTTCTTGTAAGTGAATCATAAATATTATAAGAATAGTCGAAAAAATTATAAAAAGAGTTTTTGTACAGTTTAATAAACTGTGAAAAACTCTTTTTTTATTTTGTTTTTTTATTTTATCTGTAATTTAAACTCAATTTTGAGATGAAGAAGGAAGAGCAACGATGCTTGCGATGCCGAAGATTTTCGATGACGGATGC
>CAJJLI010000064.1 GCA_905192625.1 uncultured Clostridium sp.
TCCGGAAGAGTTCAACCCGTATCTCGACAATGCTCGCAAGGAAATCGCCAAGCACTTAAACACTTGCGTATCCGTTAAACAAATACGTATTGCACGATATCCCATTGCAGGATTTTCTTCTTTTCCAAGTCCAAAATAATCCACTGTTTTATCCGAACCAATGTCTAATGTTCGAATGATGACCTTCTTACCATTCATGGCTTTTATAATATCCTTATAAAACGCAAATTGTTCCTCTTCACTTGGGTAAGTGTCCTTATTCAAATACAGAAACTCGCTTCGAAATAAACCAATGCCACCTGCGTCATTTAATAAGGCATCCGTTACATCTGTCCCCTGATTAATATTTGCAAAAATATTAATTCTTCTTCCATCCAGTGTAACATTATCTTTGTTCTTTAACAGCAGCAGCATTTCTTTTTTCGCTATAAGTTCTTGCTGTAATTTTCTCATATTATCTAAGATTTCTTTCTCTGGATCAATATATAGTATTCCATGAATCCCATCAATAATAGCCAACTTACCGTTATATTCTTTTTTTAAATCCATTCCGATGCCAAGAATAGCCGGAATTTCTAAGGCTCTTGCTAGAATTGCAGTATGTGAATACTTTGATCCTTCGCCCATTGCGAACCCTAGAATAAGTTTTTTATCAAGATTCATAACTTCACTTGGTCTTAAATCATCAGTTGCAAGTATCACAGGTTCTTTTATTAACAGTTCATTGGGTTTATCGCCATAAAGTATTCGTAGTAAGCGTTCTGTGACATCAATTATGTCAATTGCTTTCCCCTTCATATAGTCATCACTCATCGCTAAAAACATATTTGAATACTTTTTAGCGGTTTCATTTACCGCATACTCCGCATTTACTTCTTCATATAAAATAAGGTCAATGATGTAATTATAAAACCCTTCATCCTCTAATATCATTTGATGCCCTTGGAACATATCTGCATTTTCTTTAAATTCTTCCTCTAATGATAATTTATATAAAGATTCTAACTCTAAAATAGCCGTCTCTTTCGCTAATTCAAATCGTTTAATCTCAGCATCTACATTATGAATTGTCATGGGTTCAACGTCATATTTTGTTCTCTCATAAAAAAATAATCTGCCGATACAAATTTCTTCTAATATACTGTTTCCTTGTAAAGTATACATAACAACCTCCCAGTAATATAATATGCCCTATGTAGTGAATCATTTTAATGCAGTTATATGACTTCATCACTCGTTTGTTAACAGCTTAAATATTTCTTCTTTCCCAGGCAACCACGGTGCAAACGCAGAGGCGCTCCCCGCTGCAATACCCAATTGAAAAGCTTTTTCATACTCCTTTGTATTGATATAACCAGCAATAAATCCAGCCACCATAGAGTCGCCTGCGCCAACAGAATTTATTACCGTTCCTGTGGGTGCTTTTTTTATACAAAGCTCATTTTCTTCCGTCAGTAAAATAGCACCCTTCCTTGCCATTGATATCAACACATTTCTTGCGCCCATGGCTTGTAATTTTTTTGCGTATATAACACTCTCATCGACAGTACTAATCGTAACACCAAAAAGTTCCCCAAGCTCATGTTGATTGGGTTTTATTAAAAACGGTCGATACTTTAGAGTATTCCTTAATGCGTTTCCGTGAGTGTCTACAATAACAAGTATTTTTTTATATTCTATTGTTTCTAATATCTCTTCGTAAATGTTCTCTGGCAAGGTACTAGGTATGCTTCCAGCTAATACAAGGTAATCCCCCTCCTTCATAAGAGAAAGCTTACAATATAATTCTTTAATCTCACTTTCCTTCACTGCAGGGCCTTGACCATTGATTTCGCTTTCTTTTGTTCCCTTTATTTTCACATTTATCCTTGACATTCCTTCATTTAACACAATAAAATCCGTGGCACAGCCAAGCTCCTGTAATCTTTTATTTATTTCATCTCCAGTAAATCCCGCTACAAAACCAAGGGCCTTATTTAAAACCCCTAGATTATTTAAAACAATTGACACATTAATGCCTTTACCACCTGGATATATTTCTTCTTTGGTCGTTCTATTTACAAAACCTTGTTTATAATTTGGTACAGAAACTATATAGTCAAGCGATGGATTTAAGGTTATTGTATAAACCATTTTTATACCCCTCCTTATAGTGAATAAAATAGCTGTTGCAACTTTTACTTCGATCACACAACTCTACAACGCTAAAATTCTTATGTACAAACAAGTATCCTTATATTTCTTCTATCATACACCTTTTCTAACTCTTGTTAAATAAGAATAAACAAAAAGAAACTCCCAAAGAAACTCATTTCATATTTTGATAGACAAATTTTTACGTAAATCGTATAATTTAGTTAAAATCAGACATAAATTGAGGAGGACACTATGAAGAGGAGACTTGCAAACATTAAACTTAGTACTGGTGTTAATTTTTTAAACATGATAGCTGTTTTATCTATCTTTTTTATTGGTTTTATGGGACTTAGTGGTATCACTTATGTAAACGATAATATTGAATCTATGTACAATAAGCAATTGGTACCAATTACGCAAATAGCAGATATTCGATCTAGCTTTCAGCGCATTCGAATGTTAACGAATAAAGCAGACAGTGGTTACGAAGCAGAATATGCCACCCAGATATATACATACCAAAACATCATTAAAGATAAACTAAACGCCTACGATCGATCCGCAATTGACAGTGTTAACATGGAGCAGATGGATTCCTTTAAAATTGCATACGAGCAATATAATGAATTATGGGAAAAAGTTAATTCTAGACTAAGCATCGGCAAGCATGTTATGGGGGAGGATTTTAAACAACTAGATTCTTTTGGGTCACAAGCAGAAGTTGCACTAGAAACACTTATGGTTAAAACTAAAATGAGCGCAGAGACTGTTATGACCGAAAGTAATTATTTTTTTGATCGGACAAGAGAAAATTTATTCATTTATAGCATCATGGCATTAGTTATCTTTTCAATTAGCGCATTTTTTATTATCTCCATACTCAAACGCTTAGCAAAAGATATGATACATAAACTTAATATTGTATCCAAAGGTGATTTATCAATTAAAATTGAAACTCACCAAAAAAGTGAATTTGGAATTATGAAAAAAGCACTTGCTGAAACTATAGATAATATTGCTAGCATGATTCATCAAATTACCAATGCCTCCGATATTATAGATCAGAATTCCGAAGGTTTGTCCTCCATTTCAGATGAAATGGCTGCTTCCTCAGAAAATGTTGCAAAGTCCATTCAAGACGTAGCCAAAGGTACCAATGAACAAGCTACGAACCTAACGTTAATTACAACCATTATAAACGATTTTAGTAAAAAATTAGAGCAAATGGTTCACGCGATCAAAGACATTGAATTAAATTCCAATCAAATTGGTGAAATGGCAAGTGAAAGCACTCAAAAGATGCAGCATACCGTTAATAATATTAATAAGGTCACTGAAACATCCAAAGCATTTACCAGTAAGATTTCTGACCTGCGTAATAACGTCAATCAAATTAATGAAATTAATAATTTTATCAATTCTATCTCTGAACAAACCAATCTACTTGCTTTAAATGCAGCTATTGAGGCTGCAAGAGCAGGTGAAGCAGGAAAAGGATTTTCTGTGGTTGCAGATGAAATTCGAAAACTTGCAGAACAATCAAAAATATCTGCAGAAAACATTACTGGTTTAGTTGAGACCATAACGAAAGAAACTAATTATATTATTTCAGAGAATACAAGTATCAATCATGAATTGGATTATCAATTAGATGATATTCGTAATGTAATTACATCCTTTGATGGTATTTTACAGGCGCTAGAAATGATTACTCCAAAGATTCAAGCTGTAAGTAATTCTGCTTCAGACATTAAAAGCAGTAAGGATGAGATTAGTATTCAAATCGAAACAACCGCTTCCATAGCAGAGGAAATATCCTCCTCTTCCCAAGAGATCGCTGCCGCCTCAGAAGAAATGAGTTCTTCACTTGAGGAAGTTGCAAGTACAGCTTTAAATCTCAGTATTTTAACCAAAGACGTTATGGAACAGATCGGCGAATTTAAACTATCATAGAGGCACACTTCGTCTTATTTAGTAAACCGTTACTCACTGTCCAACCATATGCTATCTTATAAAAAGGAGTTATACATCTTCATAATAATGAAGTGTATAGCTCCTTTTTAAGTATGTACAATAGTTTCTTATATGAATCTTTTTTCTAAATGCAACACTTCTTGTGATGCTTATTCTGTCATTATTTGTTAAACTTCAAATTTACCTTTTTAATCTTGTTTATTAATTAAATTTATAACTTTATTAACCAGCTTATTTAATGTAATATATCTCTTACATAATCCAGGCTACTAATATCGTACTCATCACGACACCTGTTAAAGTTGCAACTAACGCTCCCGCTAAGGTATATCTCGTCTTTTTAACCCCTGCTGTCATAAAATAAACTGCCATTGTATAAAAGATAGTTTCTGTACAACTCATTATTATAGAGGACAGTCGTCCAAGGTAAGAATCAGGACCATATTCTTTAAAAATATCTAGTAGTAAGGAGGTAGCTGCTGATGATGAGAACATTTTAACAACAACTAAAGGTACAAGTTCCCCTGGGAATTTAAACAATGATGTAATAGGCTCAATTATTCCTGATAGGGCTTCTAAGGCCCCAGAAGCCCGCATAATCCCTATTCCCACCATAAGACCTATTAACGTTGGCAGAATATCTAAAACTACTTTAAAACCGTCTTTAGCGCCTTTTATGAAGATGTCGTAAACATTCTTTTTCATCATTAGTCCCAAACCTATAATATATAAAAATAAAAAAGGAATGATATAATCCGATATGTAAATTAAAAAATTCAATATAATCCCCAGCCTTTCCGATTCAATCAACGTTCCTGTAGTTATGATTTTACAAGTTTTCTTGCAATAATTGAAAATGCTGCTCCAACCAAGGTAGAAATCAAGGTGGCAACTAATCCAGCTCCTAGGATTTCTGTAGGATTCATTGACCCATACTGGCTCCGGTAAGCAATTATGTTTACTGGGATGAGTTGCAATGAAGAAATATTGATAATTAAGAATGTACACATGTCTGGACTAGCTTTCTCACTCATCTGGTTTAATTTTGAAAACTCTTTCATTGCTTTTAAACCAACTGGTGTAGCTGCCCAACCAAGTCCCAATACATTTGCTATCATATTCGATGCAATATACTCATTAACAATATGATCCCGTGGTATATCTGGGAATAATATTCTTAATAACGGCTTTAACGCTTTCGTTAATTTATCCATAAGGCCTATTTCTTTTGCTACCTCCATAAGACCCATCCATAACGACATGATTCCTAGCATCGTAATGCACAATGTCACCGCTTCTTTGGCAGAATTTATAGTAGTGATACTCACATCTGCAATCTTTCCAGTTAAAGTACCATAGACGATACCAATAACTATCATAAATCCCCATAAATAGTTGATCATTTTTTTATTTCACTTCATTTTTTTTTAATTTTATGTTAATTATTATTAATATATTCGTGTTTTTAGTGTAGTACAATTTTATATATCAATATAATTTTTACATATAATTTCACATTTATAACATAAATAATCGAAAATTCTCTTTTTGTGATTCATTTTGTAGCTTTTTATCAACTATTACCATTATCTGTTAAGTTAAAAAAATGCTAAAACGTCTTAATTTTTTCAGTTGACTATTTTTACCTCCTATGATATTTTATAAGAAGTGACCCCCCATTAATTAACATATTTTTACATTTTACTAGCGTTTTTGACAGATATGAAAGGAGAAATAAAAATGAAAAGTACAGGTATTGTTAGAAAATTAGATGAATTAGGACGTATTACACTTCCAATTGAATTAAGAAGAACTCTTGGTGTAAGTGAGAGAGATCCATTAGAAATCTTTGTAGATGAAGGTAGAATTATTCTTCAAAAATATGAGCCAACTGATATCTTCAATGGCGAAAAAGATGAATTATTTGATTATTGCGGTAAAAAGGTTTCTAAAAGTTCTATTATGGAACTTGCTAAACTTGCTGGTCTTATTGATTAATTTAAAATTATATGACCAAAGTGGCAAAGTTATAATTCAATAACCATGGAATACCAGTAAATGAGAAAAGAAGTCTACTGTTAAAATAAAACGTTTTAGCAGTAGGTTTCTTTTTCATTTGTCTATAATTCTGTAAATTGACAGTCTATTTCTTATATTTGATATATTTATTATATTACTTATTCTTCGTTTAATAATAAAGCATAAATCTCTCTTTTGGATACACCGCGATCATCAGCGACAGCTTTCATCGCTTCTTTTTTATTCATCCCTTGATTCATATAAAAATCCATATGTTCATTCAAGGTCCATTGCATCCATTTTTCCTGATTTTCCTTTGTTAATTCTTCTCTACTTTTACCTTCAATGACAATGACACATTCCCCTCTTGCCTCATTCTGTTGATAATACTGAATGGATTCTTCTAGCGTTGAACAAAACACCGTTTCATACTTTTTCGTAAGCTCACGCAAAATCGTCGCCTTACGATTTCCAAGCGTTTCTAAGAGCAATTTTAAAGTCTTTACTAATCTATGAGGTGCCTCATAAAGGATGATTGTTCTAGTTTCATCTTTTAGCTCCTCTAAGATGTCTTGTCGTTCTTTTTTATCTGTAGGTAAAAATGCTTCAAATGCAAACCTTCGTGTCGGTAATCCTGAAAATGATAGTGCTGTAACGCATGCACATGCCCCAGGTAGCGATGTAACAGTAATACCAGCTTCATACGCCATCTTAACTAACTCTTCTCCAGGATCAGAAATTCCTGGTGTCCCTGCATCCGTTATTAATGCTATATTCTCACCTTCTAATAACTTGTTTACTAAATACTTTCCCTTATCATATTTGTTATACTCATGATAGCTTGTCATCGGTGTGCTTATATTAAAATGATTTAATAACTTAATACTATTTCTAGTATCCTCCGCAGCTATTAAATCCACTTCATTTAATATACGAACCACGCGAAACGTGATATCTTCCAAATTACCAATTGGTGTAGCACATAAATATAAGGTTCCTGACATAGTATCTACCTTACCTTTCAATCATTTTAATTTAACCAAATAACTTAAAAAGAAAGGGTACTGCAAACTCTCTAATATATATGAGCTTAAGCAATACCCTCATTATCAATATCCATATATATGAAAAATCTCATCCGTATAAACATTTTCTTCTTTATATACAATCAACGGCGCCTCTATCTTTACCATTGGATTTCCACCCTTTAAGGCCTCAATTAGAACCATATTCGGTTCTTTATTAATATAGGGATGAACAAATTTCATTCTCTTTGGCTCTAATTTATATCGTTTCATAACTTCAATAATCTCAGCCAATCGAAATGGCCGATGAACCATTATAAAACGCCCATTTTGCTTTAACACCTTAGAAGCTTCCCGTATCACATCTTCTAAAGAACATAAGAGCTCATGTCTTGCAATTGCCTTTGGTTGGTTCGGATTCACAAGACCATGGTTATGATTCATATAAGGAGGATTGCTTGTAACGACATCAAATGATGCAGCTCCAAAGATTTTAGAGGCTTCTTTGATATCCCCAGTAACAATATCTATCTTTTCTTCTAAAGAATTTCCTTTTACACTTCGCCTCGCCATATCTGCACTTTCTTCTTGTATTTCAAGGCCAGTAAAATGTCCTCCCTTATTCCTTCCCTCTAATAAAATGGGTATGATCCCTGTTCCTGTCCCAAGATCTAAAACCTTGTCCTTCTCTTTTACATTGGCGAACCCAGCCAATAACACTGCATCCATGCCAAAGCAAAATTTATTTGGATTTTGTATTATCTTATACCCATTCCGGTGTAAATCATCCAAGCGTTCATCGGGTAGTAGTAACTCCTCCCACATGTATCCTCCTTATAATCACATAAGCTAAAAAATTAGTCGTCTATATGATTACCTTCTTTTCTTTCTAATAACTCTAATGCACGAAGTTCTTCATCAATTAAAATCTTCTCTTTTTTCTTTTTCGGCTTAAATTTCAAATCATCCACTTTATATTCACGGATTTCTTTTCCATCGTTCTCAAGTTCAACGATTACCTTAACAAGTTGTTTTAATACGCTTACACTTGATACCTCACCCTGTAGATTATCAACGGTTGTAACACGATCTCCTACGTTTGGTAGCTTCGCATTTAAATCTTCGTAAGCCTCTTCTTCATTCTTAAGGCAACACATCAAACGACCACATACCCCTGAAATCTTTGTTGGATTTAGTGATAAGTTTTGTTCCTTGGCCATCTTAATTGATACTGGCGCAAACTCT
>CAJJLI010000065.1 GCA_905192625.1 uncultured Clostridium sp.
GATTCACGTGCTCGGCCTCGACAACATCGCCAACGAGGAGCCCGTCAAAGAACATCTTTCAAACTGATTGTTTGACAGTTTTATATTTGTACTAAATCTGTCGCTTGCAGTATTTATTTTTGCATCATCATATAGACAAATAAGTTTAATACCATGATTTAATATCAACTTTAAAAATAAATTACTGTCCTGCACATCTCTGGATATTCTTGCAAGATCGTATGCTAAAATCATTTCAACATTCCCATTTTTTATTTCTTTTAATAGTTCATTCATTTTCGGCCTGCAAAGGTCACCACCTGAAAAACCATCATCGATAAAGAAACTTAACTCGTCAGTACTTTTTATAAGATTTGTTGCTAAAGCATGTTCGGCAATCATTCTTTTTTGTGTATCAATCCCAATACCGTCACGCGCTTGTTTCATAGTCGATACTCTACAGTAGGCAATTTTTAATTTCATTTCTTTCTCCCTCTTTTCTTCATTATGCCAAGAGGATAGTTAATGAAAAAATCCTTAACTATCCAGTAAATAAATTTACACTAGTTAATCAAAAAATTCTATATACCTTTTATTATTTTCTACTTAATAATAATCCAAAATAAAAGAGATTAAATAATAAAGTTTAATCTCTTTTTTCTGGGTCTAATTCTATTTTTTTACTATGATTTTCCTTATCTGTACTTCCAATTTTTCATCAGTACTTTCATTATCAAAAGTTTATTTTGGGTGTTTTCTAACTAATTCTATATACCTTTTTGCTTCATCAACATCACATCCCATGACACTGCTCATCCAAGACGATCTCTTTTCTCTTGGAGTTTTATTATCCATAAGAATGTAATAGATCTTCAAAAGTTCACTTGCAACTTTTATTTTCTCTTCCTCACTAAGTTCGTTATCTCGACACTTTACAGTTAGTGCATATAATCTGTTTTTTATACTTTTTTTCCTGGGTTTCTTTTTAGGTACTCTTTTTTTATATTTTATAGGATCTGATGCGATTATCTCATCTATTTTTTTTATTTGTCTTTTTCGCATTTCTGCAACTTTATCACATCTGGCCAAAAAATCTTTTACAGGAAATCCTGAAACAACAAACGAAAAAGGCATATACAGCTCTGTATTTTCAGGAGTATTATCATGTTCTTCAATTATTAGCCCCACTTGAAATATATTTATTTTATCAGTACCATCACATTCCAAAAGAACATAATCTCCTATACCCACATTTTTTATAGGACACATAAAATAATAAATTTTTGCAGTATCTTTAATCGGTTTATGAATTCCTTTTTTTAATCTTACCCCTACAATCTTCATTCTTTTCTCTCCAATCTAATTATAATAATCACTATAGCATATTTTGTTTTAATAAAAGGCACAATTTATTTTACATATCCTTCTTAACATACTTGCATTTTGGATAGCTGCTGCATGCAATAAACTTGCCGTATCTTCCGTTTCTCTCTATTAACTTACTGCCACATTGCGGACATAGTTCCCCAGTTCCCCTACTTTCATCTTTTTTGTCTTTCTGAATATATTTGCATTTAGGATAATTGCCACAAGCAGTAAATTTACCATATTTACCCGTTCTTTCCACTAGTTTCCCACCACACTTAGGACACTTTTTAGTTACGTCTGTAATGTTAGATTCAGATGTCTTTTTAAAAGGTATATTATTTTCTTTACTTTCATCGACCAAATTAAAAATCAGTTCACATCCAGATCTTGTAATAAACGTTGCATTCTTACATGTATTCAGAATTTCAGTTTTTGATTTTTCAATATCATTTATATTAATTTTTTTCATCCAGGACTTAATATAAAAGTTGTAAACATAGTTCTTTTATTTTAGGTACGCATATGCTTCAAAACAGTTTTTAACTATTAGCCAGTTTTTTTCTTTTTCATAATCCAGCTGTTCCGTTACACAGTATCCTTTTTCTACTAAACGTTTTAATTTATTAGAATTACACGCATTATCCTTTAAGTTAATAAATTCATTATAGCTTACTGTTCCCATTTTAAATAACGTCATAATAAGCTCAATATGAACATTGTAAAAATCTTTACTATGATCAGATGTACCTCTGTTCATATAATCAATATGATGACTTAGTTCATGTATTAGCGTTATTATACAGGAAACGTTGTTTCTACTTTTAACATTAAATAAGTGTATAGCTTTTTTTGAAAATATGTAGTGTCCTAATGTGCTTTTTAATTCCTTATCAGTTAATTTTAAATAAAATTTATGGTATTTTGCCAACATATCTGGTTCGACTGTTCCTTTGTAGCAAAAATCGATTAAATCATCTAAAAAAGCTTTTATTATTATATACATCTGCATTCTCCTTCTAATACGCATTTATTATAATTTTGTTCTTTCTTTTATTACTAAACATTTTCTACTATCAAAATAAAAGCAGTTAATTCTAAAGACTACTCAGTTTCTCCAACAAAAAAATAAAAAGCACAGTTTATTTGCCTATCCCTCTTAATATACTTGATACTTGCATTTTGGACAGTTGCTACTGACGGCTTTTCAGCAATTACTAATTTCATAGTATTTTACTCCTCATATAAATTTAAAAATAAAAAGAGGCAAATTGCCTCTTTTAAAGTTCGTTTTCATCTTCCAAGCTTTCCTCGCTGTAACTTTTATCAAGATGAAGGTTGTATTCTTCACAAATACATGAAATAAATCTATAAGTTTCTGTTAACGCTCTTTCAACTTTTTTTTCTTCCAGACGGTAATTCAGAATATATCTAGTCCTTGATTCCCAGAGAGAAAACATTTCACTATGATCATCAATATATTCTGTCAGTGGAATATCTACTTCACTTTTATTGATTAAAGCAATCAGCTGAGTGATATCATGGGTCTTAGGATATTCTACTCCATTGATTTCTAAACAGAATTTAAGCGAAAGTTCTACAGACTGCTGTAAATGATAGCCAACATAATTTAAATATGCCTCATCATCGTATCTATACGTTTCATATAATGTATTTGCAATATTTAGATTTTGATTTGCCTTATCTAAAAGTGTTTCATTCTCTTTCATAGACAACAACTCCTTTCTTAAATATTTCTTTTTTCATATTCTCATCAACAGTGTAATTAGTCCACAAATCATAAAGAAAGTCTAAATAATCTGTAATAATTCTTTTATCTTCCTTAACTTCAACATAAAAATCAACATCACTGCCTGCATGGCACTTTGAAGTCACACTAGATCCGAAAACTATAATTTTAATCACATTGTCATCGTTTTTTAAATGATTTATCATTTTTTCAACCTTTTTTTGTTGAATCGGATAAATATACCTGCAATTTTTAAAAGGAGTTTTTAAAAAAGATTTCCATTCATTTTGTCTTTCCATGATATCGCCTCCTATTACAATTATAACAAATTATTGAGTAAATACAATTATGCTATCGATACAGTTCTTTTTAGTATCCTTTCATCATAAGGTTAAGCAGCTGCTGTGTCATAGGTATTTCACGTTTATATCTAGGTGACAGCCCCAAACTCCACCGTCCCCCATCTTCAACATACAAAATTCCAATCCCTTTTTCTTTACACGCTCCTATATATTTATCACTTATCACACTTTTACGATCAGCAGGAATAACAATCCAACTCTTGTTAACAAGTTTTGCATTTTCTTCAGCCTGTCTAATTACTTTTCTTATATCGGTCAATTTAAACTCAAATGCGTTTATCTGGAAGTTCTCCTGATATTTTTCAACTGTTACAAGATCAGCATTGCCTTCTCTAATACTGCACTCAAACTGATATATCAACGCTCGATTATTTCCATTGTATGATTTCCAAAATTTATCTTTTAATTCATTCTCAGTTAAAAACATTTTATTCCTCCATTTTATAATCCAGGTCTTTGCTAACTTATCTGTTATCTATAATAAATTCATTTAGACTTTTATAACTCCTAAAAACCACTGAATTATTTAACATTTTTCTCATTATATTTTTTTTATTTTCTAATTCATCATTTATTTTCAAAATACAATACAGAGTCTCATTGGTAATTAGCGATTCTCCAATTAATAAACATTCAAATTCATCGTATTCGCTAATTGCTTTTTTTAAAAGTGATTCATCTTGAAAGAGATCGCACAAATCACTTAAAAACATATCTACCGTATAAAAATCTTTTACATCATCATCTGTAACGAAACAATTATTTTTATAAAGTTTACTCTCCTTAAATTTTACCATGCTTTCATAGAGTAATTTTTTATCAAAAGAACAATAATCACTATAACTGCTTTTCTGTTTATAACATCCTAAAAATTTTCCATCAAATATTACATCGCATTGATAGAGATTATTATCACTTTTAAAATTCACTATTGTGACACCATTTATTTTCATGATTTTTACCCCACTACTTAATAAAACAATTAAAAGCATATATTAAATAATATCCTATAAAATATAGAAGTAATGTATAAAATAATACCCATAAGATAAAAAATCTTCCAAGATAGCCTCTCACAAGCCAAATTCCACCTTTTGATCCTTTTGACGAGTTACAACTCTTGCAGGCACATACGAGGTTTCTTTTATCATTAATATCTTCGATTCCAAATTTTTTTAGTAGTCTTATGTTAATACTGGAATACGAACTGTTTTTAACTTTATTGATAGGAAAAAAGTGATCTACTGTAACTTTATCTTTTTTTAAGATTTTTCCACAATATACACAATGATAATATCTTCCATCACCAAAAATTCCTTTATTGTTCTCAAAATATACTTCTCTGTAGTTATGAGCCCTTGTGTACGCCAGATCTGTTATATTTACTCTCAGTTTATTTTTTATACAGTACTCTTTGATTGCATTTGCTTTATCTTCATCTGCCTTGCCGACCCACTTACCAGAATATTTTCCTGTTTTTTTAAAAGATAACCCAAATGCATTTAAATCGCACCTGCAGTAATATGTTTTATTAATACCGTTGTAGACTTCTATCAGTTTCTTCATTGTCATTAGTCACTTCTTTTTTTTGGATAGTATTTTCAAGTTCATTTTGAATTGCTGTCAACTTTTCTTTAACTCTGTTTAATGGTGTTAATTCCTCTTTTGCTTCTTTCTTTATTTTCTCCATCTTATCTATTTGATTTTGTGCATCATTAATTTTTTTCTCCAACGCTGCTATTTTTTTATTTAATTCTCTAATTTGTTTGTCCATAACTTATCCATCCTTTCTTAAAATATAATAGAGGCAAACTGCCTCTTTTATATGATTTATTTTTATAATGAGCGCTCAAATGAATTAGTCCTAATTTCTTTCTGTGCTTTTTTTACCATATCGTCTAATTCTTTTTCAATTATTCTTGAAGCATTACTGCTTTCCATTATTGCTTTTGACAATTCATCTAAAATACCTGCCTGCAACAGAGAACTTCGACAACTCATAGAATGCTTCGATGCGTTAACAGCACTAAATTTATTTATATACGAATGTTTCTTAGCACTCGTTTTGATTGTTTCCTTTTTGATTTTATTTTCCAATTTAGAATAATGTTCATTATCCAAACGATAATTTTTAATATTCTGCAATACCATATTGGCTATTCTAGTCCTCAGCTCCTTATCCTTATTCTCGAAGGAGCGATTCTGCTCCATCTTCTCCTCATCACTAAAATAACGGTTATTAAACATTTCTTTTTCTTTTTGAAGATGTTTTTTATATTGACAGTAAAATAATTTAACATTATTTGTATTTAAAATTATGTCAACAATTTTATCAATATCATCATGATATGGTCGAATGTTTTTTGAATTATATTTTAAACTCCCGTTTAGCGGTAATTTATCATTGAGATCTAAAAGAAGATTGATGATTCCGTTATTTTTCTTAAAACACTTTTTTGAATTATTTTTTGAAGACTTAAATAATTTTATTAATTCATCATTTTTAATACAATTTAATAATTCCTCTTTTAAATTATCTCGTTCGATATAAATTTCGCTATTAAGTGCCATTGTTCTAATAACATTTGACCGTACTTTATTAAATTTCTTTTTTGAGATTTTATAATAACGTTTTGTTGGTTCTTTTTCAAACATCCACACATGACAGTGCGGATTATCTGTATTGGTATGATAATATGCGCCCCATTCGACATTTTGCGGATCAAAACCTAATGCACGAATATTTTTCTCCATAGATTTAGTCATTAACTTCTGCATATTAGTCTTAGTAATTATATTACTGTTCTGGGCAAATTCCTTTTCGAAAGAAAACACAAAGCGCCATAATATTTTTGGCTGATATTTTTCCATCAGCCTGTTCGCCTCTCCTTTTTCAAGATTACCATTTCTATTAAATCCACCAGTAGACCCGATTCGATAATCATAATAATTGAAAGCATCTTGTGAATTTATCTGATATGTGTCATCATCTTCGTTTTCATCAACAGTATAATCACAAGCTTCTTTTCGCTCATAGTAATCAACCATCTCATCAGTATTAATTTGTTTTTTAATATTTTTACAGCTGTTGCCTGCATATTCTGTTTTAACAAATTCAGCATTAAAAATAATTTCAGCCATTTCTTGCTTTACCGTCCCTAATTACTCTAGCAACACTTGCTAGTTCTCTTAACTGCGGTACTGATAAATCATCTATTTTCTTCATTAACGTAGACTGCTTTTGGGATGAGTTATTATCAAATGACTGCAATGCTGTCTTTACCATTTTTACTCTATCAGCCGATTCAGTTAAATGCCTCTGTTTATCTGCTACATCTATTGGATTTATATAATCAAAAAATTCTTTTGATTTTAGATATTTCATTATTTCTTTTCTTGATAGTATTTTGTTGCAGTTGGCAATATGCTGAATAACATGCTTTTTTACACTTTCAGACAGATCATCTCTCATAGACCAGTACCAGTATAGTTCTTTTTCATTAGGCATTGAATTTTTTTGAGTCAGTATTGGTCTCCTTCTTTCACTCATACTAATTGAATTACAATCTTCATCTGTATAAACCGCTCGTCTTATTTCAGTGTCTCGCAATTCAAAACATCTCGGGACTGCCCAGTTTAGTTCCCTGTCTGCTTTACTAATTTCCGTTTCATCCGTTTTCATTTCTTCGTACCATGGATACTCTGAGCAGTCAGGTAAATATACTTTTGAAGGAGAAAAGTAAGTCCTCTTAACAATAATACCATTTCCATCACGATTGTCCGCCACCATTAATTCATTTGCATCAACAAGCTGTCTTTTAGACATTGAATAGTTCACACCACTGCCAGTAGAAGAAGCAATCGGGTTATAATTGGCACTATGACTTGGACCCCAGATTGTTTCATCACCAATACTCTCAGCAACTTCCTTGCATGTATTCAAATCTGCACTTGAGATAAAATAAGTAAGGTTACAGTTACCCCGAATAATTCTTGCAATCGATTCATCGTATCTATCATTCAGCTGATCAAATCCCTGCACATACAAGTGGTATACAATTCCTCTAGAAAGGGCTACAGTCATTTTGCTCTGCATCGCATCAATTGTAGGCATATTCCCAAATTCATCATAAATCATGTGTACCTTTTTTTTCAATCTTCTTCCCTGCATTCTATTAGCTTCAAAGACTAGAGTTTGATATGACTGGTCAAAACATATACCTGCAATTCTATCATAAGTTTTTTTCTCATCAGGATTAACAATAAACAAAGCACGCTTGCCCTCTGTAAATTCTCTGAAACTGAAATCACTCTTACTAAGTACCTTCATCAGTTTAATACTCGAAAAGAGCTGTAAAGTTGCCAATGCACTTGTCATAAAAGAACCTCTCGTCTTTTCAGGTGAATTAGTAATTGTCGTATAAGCTGTTCTTGCTATATCTGTCTCATCAAGAGAATTCATATATGCAGAAAGTTTCATCTTCTTGTCGTTAGGATTATTGTTGTATGCCTGCTCACCTCCAAGAAGAGCAAGCGTCTGATAAACAGAATAGAAATTCTTTTTATCTTCAGATACATTAGCCTGACAGTTTGCTAATATAATTCCTTTAATAAGTGCCTTTTGACCGTCTATCCAGATTTGTTCACCTTTCCCACTATCAACAACGATTGATGTTACCATATCCTGACTGTACTGATCTGCATTATCAATATCTGGATCATCTCTATCCTGCAAACAATCAATTATTGAATCTAACGGATTCCATCCATCGCTGTATTGTAAATTTCTAAAATCAAGACAGTTAACTTTATAATCTTTTTTCTTCTCCAGAAAATTTCTAAAATCAAAATACATTTCTTTTTTAGGGTCATTAAATATCATT
>CAJJLI010000066.1 GCA_905192625.1 uncultured Clostridium sp.
ATGCCATAAGGAAAATATTAAAGAATTTAAAAGCGCAGATCATGGATGAAAGTGCGGTGGAACGTGCGATTATCCGTATTGCTCATCAGATTCTTGAGAAAAATCAAGGAACTGAAAATCTCTGTATTATAGGAATAAAAACAAGAGGAGTACCCCTTGCTAAGAAGATTCAAAAAGCAATTGAAACGATTGAAGGGGTCACTCTAGATCTTGGTATTTTAGATATTACGCTTTACCGAGATGACTTAACGAAAGCTCAGGAAGATCCAGTATTAAATGCAAGCGAAATTCCATTTTCAGTGACTGGAAAAAATGTAGTTCTTGTAGATGATGTCATTTTTACAGGTAGAACAGCAAGAGCAGCAATGGAAGCAGTAATGGAGAATGGACGCGCAGCAAAAATTATGCTTGCTGTTTTGATTGATCGTGGGCATAGGGAACTTCCAATACGACCTGACTTTGTCGGAAAAAACATACCAACCTCAAAAACAGAACTCGTTGCAGTTTACTTAAAAGAGTTTGACAAAGAAACAGGTGTAAGCTTATATAACTGATAAGAATGCGAGGGACATAATGTAGCATTCTACGTAGCAAAAAACTTACATTTCAGGAGGAATATTTTATGGAAAAGAATAAGCATCTAATTGGGTATTTGCCAGATGAGCGCCCACCATTATGGAAATTAGTTTTATATGCAATTCAACAGGTAATTGTTATGTTCCCAGCTACGGTTGCGGTAGCAATTATTACAGGCTTCCATATTTCAACTACAATTTTTGCAAGTGGTCTTGCGACAATATGTTTCCTTTTCGTAACAAAGAAAAAAATTCCATTGTATTATGGCTCTAGTTTCTCATATGTAGCTGCGATTGGCGGTTTGATGAGTTCAGAGGCTTTGGCTGGTTATGCATTGAATGATAAAATAGCAATTGCACAATTTGGTATTGTAATGTCTGGTTTTATCTCAATCATTGCGGGGCTAATTGTGACTCGATTTGGTAGAGATGCTGTAGAAAAAATTCTACCTGCTTCAATTACAGGTCCAATTGCTATGGTAATCGGTTTAACTCTTGCTGGAAATGCATTACAGGATGCAGCTTCTATTGCGATTGATACTGCAGGAACGATTGGAGTTTCTGAATCACAAATCGCGTTAGCTAGCAATATGGCATGGATTATTTCCTTAGTAACATTAATTTCAACAGTAATGTTTTCGGTACATTTAAAAGGAATGCTTGGACAGGTTCCATTATTACTTGGTCCACTTCTTGGTTGTATCACTGCATTTATAATACAATTAGTAACAGGAATTGATTTATTTAAAGTATTACCAGAAGCAAGCGGAAGTGGAATATTTGCTCTTCCTACGTTTACTTTGCCAAAAGCAAATTGGATGGCAGTAGCTGCAATTATGCCAATTGCCATTGCAACGATCCCTGAATCTACTGCACATGTATATCAGCTTGATATTTATGTAAATGATTTAGCAAAGAAAAAAGGTGCTAATAAGAAATTTAACATTGCTGACAAGCTTGGTCTTAACTTAATCGGCGATGGTATTGGAGATATCGTATCTGGTATGATTGGTGGACCAGCTGGTACGAATTATGGTGAAAATATCAGTGCAATGGCGATTACAAGAGTATTCTCCATTCCAGTATTAATGGGAGCTGCTGTTGTTGCAATGATTATTTCTTGCTTTACTCCACTTGTAAATGCAATCTACGCCATTCCAACTGCCGTAATAGGTGGCCTTGAAGTTTATTTATTTGGTGCAATTGCAGCACAAGGTATAGCAATTATGGTAGAGAAAAAAGTTGATTTATTTAGTTCAAGAAATATTTCTGTAATTGCTACTATTATGATTATCGGTCTTGGTGGACAATACGGTTTTGGTGGAAACATTCCATTCTTTGGCCTTGAAATTCCATGTATCGCAGGTGCAGCAATTTTCGGTATCATTCTAAATCTTTTGATGGGAATTGGAGAAAAGAAGAAAGAACAGTAATTGCATGTTGTGATATTATAGAGAAAAATACTCCTATATTAGATAAGATTAAAATAAAAACTCTAGAATAGTACTTTATAATTAATAAAAAAGGCTGTTACAGTGCTTATGGCAATTGTGACAGTCTTTTTTGATGTTTATTAATCGATTTTGTTTTAGACTTTACGATGTGAATGAAGTGTAGTAGAATTTATTGCAATGTGTATGGAAGGAAATATAAAGAAATAAAAAAGTACAAAGAGATAAAAGCAAATACAAAGAAATAAAGGCAAATACAAAGATAGTGGCATATACAATGAAATAAAACAATTAGAGAAATTAAAACGAATATGAAGAAGTTAAATCATATTTCATGAAATAAATACAAAAATATTGAGTAAACCTTTGATAACAGATGCAGCGATATCTCTATAAAAAGGTAAATAAGGAGTTATTATGTTCGTAGAACAAAAGAGTAAAAGACTATTTTATCAGGGAATAAAACGTGGATTACCGGTAGCAATTGGCTATATTCCGGTTTCCTTTACATTTGGCTTAATGGCAGTATCCGGTGGTCTACCGGTATGGCTCACCATTCTGATATCTTTCACGAATCTAACATCAGCAGGTCAATTTGCGGGCACGAATTTAATATTAGCAGGTGCAGGCTTTATCGAAATTGCATTTACAACATTTATCATTAACTTGCGATATATGTTAATGTCATTATCTCTATCTCAGAAGATAGAAAGTAACACAAAGCTGTGGCATCGGTTGATCTTTTCTTTTGGAATTACGGATGAGACATTTACTGTGGCATCCCTAGAGCCTGGAAAGTTAAATGCCTTTTATATGTTTGGTCTTGTGTTACTGCCAGCATGTGGATGGACACTAGGAACAGCATTCGGAGCGCTCATATGTTCTTCCTTGCCAATAAGTATAGCCAATGCTATGGGAATCGCTTTGTATGCCATGTTTATAGCAATTATAGTTCCCCCTGCAAAAAAATCAAAACCGGTTTTTGTTATTGTCGGCATATCCATTGTCGTTATGCTATGCTTTAAATACATACATGTTTTTTCTTTTGTATCCAGTGGATTGAAGGTTATTCTTTCAACAATTATAGCAGCTTCCATTGGTGCAATTTTATTTCCTGTGAAAGAGGATGACAAAAAAAGTTAGAAAGATATCAATCCCTTTTTGTACAAATTAGGAACGTAATAGAGATAAAAAGTTAAAAGAAATCAATCCTTCTTGAACAACTTAGGTACATAGTAGAGATAAATTGAAAGGATATTATTATGAGTATACAAAAACAATTGATTGCTGTTATTGTGATGGCGGTGGTGACTTATATTCCTAGGACACTACCAATTACTATTTTTCAAAGAGAGATTAAATCAAATTTTGTCAAATCATTTTTACAGTATGTTCCATATGCGGTAATAGGAGCATTAACCTTTCCAGATGTATTTTCATCAACAGGAAATATGGTAACTGCAACACTAGGGGTTGTAGTTGCAGGGATATTAGCATTTTATGAAAAAAGTCTTGTTGTTGTAGCAATTGGTGCCGTGTTAACGGTTTACATAGCACAATTTTTAATCGCTGGTATTTGTTGAAGTATTTTGATGAAAATGCTAAAATAAGATATCAATTAAACGTTAAGATAACAATGGAGGGATGTCTAAGGATGGATCAAGATACGAAAAAGAAGAAGCAATTTTCTTCAGAAGAAACATCCGCATTTTGCGAACAGATTGCAATGTTATTAAACAGTGGGATACCACTTTATGACGGCATATATATGTTGTTTGTTGAGATGGAGGATAAGAAGACAAAAGCAGTGTTAGAAGAACTAACCAATCATATGAAAAATAACATGTCTCTTCATGAAGCCTTACAAAAGGTCGGTTCCTTTCCAGAATACATGATTCGAATGGTAAAAGTAGGAGAATATTCTGGTAAGTTAGAAGAGGTTATGCGCTCCTTAGCGAAATATTATGAAAGAGAAACCAATGTAAAGATTAGCATTCGCAATGCCATTACATATCCAATTATTTTATATTTTATGATGTCAATTATTTTACTAACCTTAGTTTGGAAGATACTACCTCTGTTTGAGGATATGTTCTATGAATTAAATATGGAGATTGCAACGAGTACCAAGAGTATGATGACCATTGGCATTACTGCAGGAACCGTTATAGCAACAATTACATGTGTTATTATTGTTTTGATATTATTTACAATGTTATGGAAAAAAACGAAAACTGGTGACCGAGTACTAAAAAAGATCATAAATAAATCTAGTGTTACATCTAAACTTGCTGAAGACATAGCAATTGAAAAGTTTATATCGGGTTTGTCTTTAATGATTTCAAGTGGAATGAATATGAACGATGCCTTAGAAATCATAAAGGATATTACGAATCATAGCAAGGTAAAAGAAAAAATCGCAATATGCCAGGAAAAGGTCAAGAATAATGTAGCAATTGAAGATGCGATTCATGAAGCAGGACTACTAGTTGGAATGGAAAGTAGAATAATACATATTGCTAGTATAACTGGCGCGGCAGATACTGCATTCTCAAAGCTAAGTGAACAATATAATGTGAAAACCACAAATAAATTAACTAAACTTTCCACGGTAATTGAAACGGTTTTGGTAGTATGTTTGACGGTTATGGTTGGCGGGGTTCTAATATCCGTTATGTTACCATTGGTCAGTATGATTTCCTCTATAGGTTAGGTGATTATGAAGAAATTTAAAATAATAAATAAAGAAAAAAGATTCCCGATGAAGGTTTCTATCACCATGTTTATCGGGTTATTGGCAATTCTATTTTTGGGAATAAATAAGTTTGAACGGATTTTAAATGAACAAAATCTGTTATTAACAAAGCAGGCAATACATAAGGCAGTCATTCAGTGTTATGCAAATGAAGGGTATTATCCAGATTCATTGGAGTACTTAGAAGAAAATTATTATCTAAGCATTAACTATGACACGTATTATGTTTATTATAACCCTGTTGCCTCGAATTTAATGCCTGAAGTAGAAGTGTTTCGACGATGAAAGGGGGAGCAGATACTTGTGGTAAATAAAGAGCAAAAATCTTTGATTGCAGGATTTTTTAGTATTATTTTAATACTACTAGTGTTTGCAATCTCTGGTTTAATCTTGATAGTGATTGGTTTAAATGTGTACAAGAATATTGTATTAGCAAACAACACAAATTTCGAATTAAGAACTTCACTTTCGTATGTTGCGACAAAGATAAGGCAAACAGATACGAACGGTAGAACTTATCTGGATGAGAAGGACGGGGTAGCAGTGCTTGTTCTTGGTGAAGAAATCGATGGAAAAATTTACGAGACCTTGATTTATCATTACAATGGATATCTTTGTGAGTTTTATAGAGAAGAAGATATGGAGTATGAATTAGATTATGGACTAGAAATTATGGAAATTAATGAGTTTTCTATAGAGGAAACTGAGGATGGATTACTAAAAATGATAGCGAAAAACAAAGCTGGTGATGAAGACCAATTGATAATTTCGTTACGAACAAGGAGGTAGCAATGAACGTCGAGAAAAAGCGGAACTCCTTTCGATTACCAATGATAGAAATTATTATAATATTGGGTACCTTTGTAGTGGTTAGCGTACTCATCATGAAGATGTTCGTTGCCACGGAACGTATACGTACAAAGGCTGAGAATATAAGTAGAGCAGTATTAGAAACAGAGTCAATTGCTGAAATATTAAAAGGTAGAGAAGTGACCAGTGAACTTTTTGATGCGTTGTCTGCAGCAAAGTTAGAGAAAACAGAAAATACGTATATCATTTATTACGATAATGAATGGAACGATGCAGCAGTGGAGGAGTCGAATTACATCATTGTGATAGAGCACATAGATGAACAAAGAGAATTCGGTGGCATGGATACTTATTATGTTACTGCATACGATTCAGAATATAAGGAAGTACTTGAGGGAAAGAATCAAGCATTGTGTAATTTAGTTGTGAAAAAAATAAAATAAATTTCAGCATTTTAAGGCAGTGTGGAGGATACTATGAAAAAACAAGACTTTCAAATGAATATTGGTGGTGCCTCTATATTACTAGTACTATTAGTTTTTGCATTGACTGTCTTTGCAATTCTATCTATGAGGGCCTCCTATCATGAATTAAAAATGAGTGAAAAGACAAGAGATTCGGTAGAACAATATTATGAAGTAGATGCGAAATCTGAGGAAGCTTTACTTTCCATACAAGAAGTTATGTACGATGCTATGAAACAAACCGAAATGGAAGAAATTGAGTATTTTAAAAAAGAGATAGCAAAGGATGAGTGTTTCACATTCGATGAAATCTCCCATGTATTGACATGCCTTATTGCAGTAGACTATAATAAAAACGTAGAGACTAAATTAAAAATAGCGGATAATTTTGAAGATGGGTATGAAATTTTAAGCCATAAATTGCTTGTAAATGAAAGCGATAATTATGAAAATGATGGAATTGACATATGGGATGGAGTTATAGACGATTAAAAAGGATGGATAGATAGGGAATGGAGTTATTATATATTTTACAAGAGGCAGTGAGACAAAAAGCATCCGATATTTTCTTAATTATAGGACAGCCCGTTGCATATAAGATACAGGGGGCTATCACAAGACAGGAAACGGATATATTAACGGCGGATCAAATCAAAGCGTTAGTAAAGGATATGTATACATCGGCAGATGAGAGAAATCTTCAATTGCTACAGGATGGTGACGATGATTTTGCATTGTCCATACGAGGGGTTGGAAGATTTCGAGTGAATGTATATAGGCAACGAGGAACATTAAGTGCTGTTTTAAGAGTAGTATCTTTTCAGTTGCCACAGAAAGAGGAATATGGTATACCCGATTCTATTATTAATCTTTCAAATCAAAAGAAAGGCTTAATATTGGTGACAGGGCCGGCAGGAAGTGGAAAGAGTACAACATTATCTTATATGTTAGATGAGATAAATAGCAAACGGAATTGTCATATCCTAACTTTAGAAGATCCGATTGAGTTTCTACATAAGCACAAAAAGAGTATCGTGAGTCAAAGAGAAATCGGTCTTGATACTCCAAATTATTCAAAAGGCTTAAGGGCTGCTATGAGAGAATCACCAGATGTAATATTTATTGGTGAAATGAGAGATTTAGAAACGATAGAAATTGCTATGACGGCAGCAGAAACAGGACACTTAGTGTTATCAACCTTACATACAGTAGGTGCTTCCAATACCATTGATAGAATTATTGATGTTTTTCCAAGCAATCAGCAACAGCAAATACGTGTACAGTTAAGCATGGTATTAAATGCAGTCGTTTCCCAACAATTATTGCCTGGGGAAGAAGGATTGTTGCCTGCATTTGAGATATTAGAGGCTAATAGTGCAATAAAAACGATGATTCGAGATGGAAAAGTACATCAGATTGATTCTGTTATTTATTCCTCAGCCAAAGATGGTATGGTATCCATGGATAGTAGTATTCTAGAATTATATAAAAAAGGTAAAATAAGTGCACAAACAGCAATTGCATTTAGTTTAAATCAAGATGCAATGAGAAGAAATGTGAATTAGCAACAAAACGCGAAAGAGTGTGGAAAGGAGTAGTTTTGAGATTTCATAAATTTTTTGCAATCTTTGCATTATTTTGTGCGGTATTTTTATTCAATGGAATAAAAGCAAGTGCAGCATCCACGTTTTATAAAGACAATGAAAACGGGGTCATCACAATTACTTATAATAATAAGAGCAATGCGAAAATGAAAGTAGCAGTTTCAAAAGGGACAGAAACGTATTATTATAATTTAGGTAGTGGAAAAAATGAATTAGATATCCCACTAAATATGGGAAATGGTTCCTATAAAATTCGAATTTGTAAAAACATAACTGGTACGAAATACAGTGTAATTCAAAGCAGCACTATAGAGTTGGATCTAAGCGATGAAGATGAAGTATTTACATATTCAAATGTAATTGTAAACTTTGAATCAACAGATACTGCAATTAAAAAAGCTGCATCTTTAACAAAGTATTGTAAAACTGATGCGGAAAAAGTTAAAAAGATATATGAATATATCGTCAAAAATTTTAAATATGATTATGATAAACTGGAATCCTTAAGTTCTGGTTATATACCAGATATTCAGGTAGTTTATAAAAATAAAAAAGGTATTTGTTATGATTTATCTGCGATTATGGCTTCTATGCTACGAAGCCAGGGGATTAAGGTTAAATTAGTAACTGGCTATACACCAAACATTGATACATATCATGCTTGGAATG